>JANOKK010000812.1:0-2237 GCA_031419255.1 Betaproteobacteria bacterium | reverse complement strand
CGTGGGACGCTGGTCTCGTCATGCCTCGCAATATCGCCATCGCGCGCATGGAAACATCGGGACAAGGCGCAAAATAGCCGGATCGTTCATACCGGTCAAAGCCAAAGAGCAACGAGGCAACGATGAAACTCACCTTCGCTGGCGCGGCAGGTACCGTCACCGGATCACGCTATCTTCTTGATGTCGACGAACGTCGCCTGTTGATCGACTGCGGATTGTTCCAGGGCTACAAGGTATTGCGGCTGCGCAATCGCGCGCCGTTTCCAGTGAAGCCGGAATCGATCCATGCCGCGATTTTGACTCACGCGCATCTCGACCACAGTGGCTACTTGCCGGTGCTGGTGCGAGATGGATTTTCCGCACCCGTGTATGCGAGCCACGCGACCCGCGATCTGTGCGCGATCCTGTTGCCCGACAGCGGACACCTGCAGGAAGAAGAAGCGAAATTTCTTAATCGCCACAATGTATCGAAACACAATCCGGCGTTGCCACTTTATACCAAGGCAGAAGCGCTTCATTCGCTTGCGGCGATCAAGGGCAAAGACATGGAGGCCGCGTGGGATGTATTGACCGGACTGCGCGCAACACTGAGGCCCGCCGGACATTTGCTCGGCGCGTCGATGATCGAGATTGAAACCACGCGCGGCAATATTGTATTCAGCGGCGATCTCGGCCGCCCGCACGATTCGATCATGCTGCCACCGACGCCGATCAAGCATGCCGATTATCTGGTACTCGAATCCACGTATGGCAATCGTCGTCATGAAGCGATCGATCCGGAAATCCAGCTCGGCGAAATCATCAGGAAGACGGCCGCACGTGGCGGCATCATCGTTGTGCCGTCGTTTGCGGTGGGCCGCGCGCAGGCGCTGCTGTACGCGATATTTCGGCTGAAGTCGCGCAAGGAAATTCCCGATCTGCCGGTGTTTTTAAATAGCCCGATGGCGATGAACGCGACCGGTCTCTATCGCCGTCACGCCGCTTCGCATCGGCTCAACGCCGAACAGTGTCGCGGTATGTGCAATGCCGCGACGATTGTCAATTCGGTCGAAGAATCGCAGGCACTTAATGATCTGAAAATGCCCGCTGTCATCATTGCCGCGAGCGGCATGGCGACCGGCGGACGGGTGCTGCATCACCTGATTGCGTATGCGTCGGATGCAAAGAATTCCCTCGTTCTGACGGGCTATCAGGCGGGCGGAACGCGCGGTGCAGCGATCGCGGCGGGCGCGGAGGAAATCAAAATCTTCGGACAGAAAATCCCGATCCGTGCCGAGGTGCATCAGATCAATGGCTACTCCGCACACGCCGACGCCGATGAAATTATCAATTGGCTGAAAAGTTTCGAGAAGCCCCCGCGCCGCGTTTTTATCACTCATGGCGAGCCCGATGCGGCCGACAGTTTACGGAAACGCATCGGTGAGGAGTTGCATTGGGACGCGCACGTTCCCGATCATCTTGAAACGGTCGCGCTCGATTTCGGCATTGCGCGAAAATCCTGATGAACGAAGCGCACCAAACATTGTCCACGCCATCCGCACAAGCTGCCACGACGGCACCAACATTACGCTTGAAATGGCTGGGTATCGATACCTACAAGCAGGCAGTCATCTACATGCACCGCGATTGCCGCATTTGCCGCTCGGAGGGATTTGCCGCGCAAGCAAGGGTGCACGTGCAGCTTCACGGCCGCGAAATCGTCGCGACGCTGAATGTCATCGATTCCGAATTATTGACAGCCGACGAAGCGGGCCTCTCGACCTGGGCATGGCGGGCGCTGGGTGCGGCGGCGGGTGACGCGATCGCGGTCAGTCACGCGACTGAACTCGATTCGCTTTCCGGCCTGCGCGCCAAGCTCTACGGCGAGGCCATGAGTCGCGAACGGCTCAACGCAATCATCGGCGATATCGCCGCAGGCCGCTATGCCGATATTCACATCGCGGCCTTTGTGGCGGCCTGCGCGGCGGGACATATGTCGCGCGACGAAGTGGTATCGCTCACGCGCGCGATGGTCGATGCAGGCGCCAGACTCAAATGGCAATCGTCACTGATCGCGGACAAACATTGCATCGGTGGCCTGCCGGGCAATCGCACCTCGTTGATCATTGTGCCGATCATCGCCGCAGCCGGATTGACCATGCCGAAAACATCTTCGCGCGCGATCACTTCACCGGCGGGCACAGCCGACACCATGGAAGTACTGGCACCCGTCACGCTGGGCTTGGCAGCGATGCGGC
>JANOKK010000811.1:0-1778 GCA_031419255.1 Betaproteobacteria bacterium | reverse complement strand
CCTCACCAGTGCTTGTGTCTGTACCTAGCATGCTGGGAATCTACTCCCAGACCGGCTTGCGTTTATCCAGGAACGCAGAGATGCCCTGCTGCGCCTCAGCCAACATGAAATTGCGGCTGATATCGGCGCTGGCGATTTGATAGGCGGGCGCGAGGCCTAGTTCCAATTGCTGATAAAACTGCGCTTTGCCTGCGGCGAGCGATTCCTTTGGGTTCGCCATCAGCGCGCGCGCCAGTTTCAATGTTTCTGCCCGCAATGATCCAATTGGTGCCACGCGATTGACGAGCCCCCAATCAAGCGCGGTGGCGGCATCGATGAATTCTCCGGTCATCAGCATTTCCAGTGCGCGTTTACGCGAAATGGCGCGCGACAGCGGTACGGCCGGCGTGAAGCAGAACAAACCGAGGCTGACGCCGGATACCGCGAATGTGGCCTGATCAGATGCCACCGCCAAATCGCATTGCGCCACCAATTGACAGCCCGCCGCCGTCGCCATGCCCTGTACTTCGGCGATCACGGGCAGGCGCAGGCCCGAGATCTTTTGCATCATTTCGCTACACCGATCAAACAGCGTGCGAACAAAGGCCGCATCATTCGCGGCCTTCATTTCCTTCAAATCGTGTCCCGCGCAAAACGCCTTGCCGTGAGCCGCGATCACCACGACGCGCACGTCTGTATCGTTTTGGAGCCGATCCAGTTCGAGATGCATTGCGTCGAGCATTGCGAGTGAAAGCGCGTTGTACTGGCGCGGCCGATTCAGCGTGATGAAGGCGATGCCGTCGCGTTGTTCGCATTCAATCGTTGGTTCATCAGTCGTCGCGGGCGTGTCCATGGTCTTGCGTCCTCAAATTCAACGATGTAAATCATACCCTGCGACTTGCACGCTACACGACCCTCGATACACACGAAGAATTGGCGAATTCGCGGCCACATCCGACGCCAGAATCAACGCGAATGCGCGATTTTGCACTGCCGCGTTGATGGCATGGTCGCAACATCCAAACGATCCTGGGAGTTCCCAAAGGGGAACATAGGGGGAAAGGGCCGTTTACAAGCACCGAGCAAGGGCATATTATGTGTCGCAGGGAACTGAAAAAATGACTTTTCCTTTGAAATCAAAAACAAAGGCAGAGTTCTTGACGCGACTTAACAATGTCCACCCTTGCGTTTGCGTGATCGCGATGGTGGCGCACCTCGACGGTAATGCCCATGATAAGAAAATTCACATTGCGTACCTGGCGTCCGCGTTTCTCGATACCTCTCGCCATGATGTGCGTAGCGACCTGTTCGGCATTCGCCGCAGGCGACCCAAAAGTGCTGGCGGACGCGCAAAAATTGCTCGCCGACAGCAATCCCAAACAAGCTTTCGCGCTACTTGTGCGTGAACAGAGTCAATTCGGTGACAATCGCGAATTTGATTATCTGCTCGGCGTCGCCGCACTCGACAGCGGCAAAATCGACGACGCCATCATCGCCTTTGAACGGGTATTGGCCGCGAACCCAAAAAACGCGGGTGCGCTGATGGATCTGGGGCGCGCTTATTACCTCGCAGGATCGATCGATTTGGCCGAGGCCACGTTTCTGCAATTAAAGCAAAGCAACCCACCACCGGCGGCGCAGGCGTCGATCGAGCGCTATTTACAAGCGATTGCGCAAAAGCGCGATCAGGGCAAGCGCGCGTTGTACGCCTACGGTGAAATGTCGCTTGGCTATGATTCGAATATCACTGGTGTGCCGAAGGATTTCACCGCAGCCGTGGTGTCGGCATTCAACATTCC
>JANOKK010000810.1:0-2592 GCA_031419255.1 Betaproteobacteria bacterium | reverse complement strand
AACGATTAGCGTTTATCTGTCGCGTCACCGATCTGATTTGAAACACGAGTGCCTCCGCGACAGATAAACCAAGTTGGACGAAACCGCTACGGGGACGGTGCCGATAGGGGATTAAATGTTGCCACGACCCTGATGGCACAAATTATCGCGCATAACGACGCGCTGGTGCCGGCATGGTTTGCGCGGCGGGGTTGGGCCGCTCCACCAATGGCCCGGCAAACGAGGCATTTCAGCGCAGCAACATCGGTTCAACCGCACCGCCGCCCGACGACGGCCACACCACCCCCTGCCGCGCAATATCGGGCATCGCATATGACCATTGGATATCCGCCGCTGCTGCGTCACGGTGGCCCCCGGCACGCCACTCCCGGCGGCGCGGTGCCGGGCACCGGCAAGCGCGACATGCCCCGCAACGTCCGCACCACCCTGAGCCGTTCCGACGCGCAACACGGGCAACGCAACACCTCCACCCCCGCCACCCGGCGCATGAAGTCAGCCGCCGATTCCACCGCCGCCGGATTCAAGGTCGGCATTGCCAACGCCGCCCGCGCCTCGTTCAGGCGTTTCGTCTTGCAGGCCGAGGCCAACAACCCGTAATGGCGAATCCGCTTGATGCCGGTGGGCAATACATGCAACAGGAAGCGGCGCACAAACTCCTCGCCATCGAGACGGATGCGACGCTTGCCGCCTTGCGCATCCGCGCGCACCGACAGCACCACCCCGCGTTCATCGAGAGACAGAATCCGCTCGTGGGAAATGGCGGTGCGATGGGTATAACGGCTCAGGTATTCCAACACCTGAACCGAGCCGCCCAGCGGTGCCTTGGCATAGACCACCCACGGGTGGCGATACAGTGTCCGCTGCCGTGCCCGCCAGGCGGTGTCATCCGCCGCCGGGTCGCGGGCCAGTTCGCCCTCCCGATGGGCGTTGTTCAGCGCCGCCATGAACTTGCCGCGAAATACCGCCGACAGTGCCTGCACCGGAAACAGAAAGTCCGGCTTGCGGGTGGGCCGGCACCAGTGCCCTTGCCCATCCAGCGCACCCGCCGCCATCACCGCATGCACATGCAGATGCCGCCGTAAATCCTGCGTCCAGGTATGCAGCATCAGCGTGAAGGCCGGGTACAGGCCGCCCTTGCCACCCTTGCCCCTATCGGCACCCTCGGCACGACCGATCCATTGCGAATTGGCCGCAAACTCGGTCAAGGTCTTCGCAACCGACGTAAACAAGGTGTCGATCACCCAGCGCGGCTGGGCACCGTACAAGGCATTGAGATCGTGCGGCAACGTGAACACCAGATGCACATACGGCACCGGCAGCGCCTCGGCCAGACGGCCTTGCAGCCACGCGTCCTTGGCACGGGCACCGCACTGCGGGCAGTGACGATTGCGGCACGAGTGATATTGCCAATGGCGGTGACCGCAGCCATCGCAGGCCAGTTGTTGGCCGCCCAGCGCCGGCGTGCGGCAGGCGATGATCGCCCGCCAGGCTTTGGCTTCTGGCGTTGAGAGCGTGTGCGTGGCGAGATAGCCGGCACCGAATTGGCCGAGTGCATCGGCCAGGGTGGCCATGCGGTGAACCGCCGGCTACGCCTTCGGTAGACCGGCGAGCAAGTCGAGCGGGTCGACATCCTTCGGGGCGGCGAACTGCGGGCCGATCAAGTGCAGGTAACGGCTGGTGGTGCCGATATGGCTGTGACCGAGCAGCTTCTGGATGGTGAACAGATCGACGCCGCCTTCGAGCAGGTGGGTGGCGAAACAGTGGCGCAGCACGTGGATGCCGCCACGCTTCATGATGCGCGCCCGGTGGCGCGCCCCCTGATAGGCGCGCTGGGCGGTTTGGATGCGGATCGCCTGCGTGCCGGTGTGATCGGCAAACAGCCCGTCGCGCGGTCGGTACGCACGCGCGTAGCCGCGCAACAGCGCGAGCAGCGTCGCGCTGAGCAGGGTGTAGCGATCCTTGCCGCCCTTGCCGTGCACCACGCGCACGCACATCCGATCCGGCGCGCTGTCAATGTCGGCGACCCGCAGCGCGCAGGCTTCCGAGACGCGCAGGCCGGTGGCGTAGATGGTTTGCAGCAGCATGCGCCGGGCCGGGTGCTGACACGCCGCGAACAACGCGGCGATCTGTTGGCGCGAGAGGATCTCGGGCTGGATCTTCGGCGTCTTGGCCAGGGGAATCACGAAGCGCTCGCGCGGCTCACCCAGCACCACTTCAAACAGGAACCGGGCCGCGCAGCCGGCCTGATTCAGGGTGCTATACGACAGGTGCCGGTCCTTGACCAGATGCAGCAGGTACGCCTGCACGTCGGCGGCACTATACGTCGCCGGGTCGCGCCGCGTGTGCTTGGCCATGCGGGCGATCGCCTCGATGTAGCTCTCTTGAGTGCGAAGGGCAAAGCCGCGTTGCACCATGGCGTCTTGCATGCGTTGGCGTAAGGGTGTCATGACATTTCTCCTGAAGGTCGGGGAACATTCCCCAGCCCCAGAAGAAGTGCCTTGCACCCGCGCCTGTCAATGCGCAGTGCAACATGAAAAACGCGGTGGCCGCCTCGAAAGACACGCCACCGCGTTAGCGGTTTAGTTCAACTAG
>JANOKK010000809.1:0-3890 GCA_031419255.1 Betaproteobacteria bacterium | reverse complement strand
ACCATGTCCCTTCAAAGTAGCGCATCGCGCAGAGGATCATGCCCGCCACGAACTTCGGCTCGGTGCCGTCTCTGACCTCGGGCCGGGCATTGAATTCCCGCGCGGCCCGCCGCAGGCCGCGATCGACCGCCTTCACCACTTCCGTCATGGTGAAACCGTCGCGCACCGAAAGCTGGGGTGCAAACCGTACCTCCACATAGCGCACACCTTCGGCCTGGTTGTCGAGACAGAATTCGTACGCGATTCGCTCGATGGCTTCGGCGTCGCACATGACCGCCGTGGTGTATTGGAATCCCTCGAGATACTCAGGCAGGTTCTGGTAGGTCTCTTTGAACACGAGCTCGCGCAATCCTTCTACCGTATACGACGGCAGCTTGATGTTGTGCTGAATCGCGAGCTCAATCAGCGTCGGGATGCGCAGCGATCCATCCAGGTGAACGTGAAGATCCGTCTTCGGCAGTTTGCGGATGAGTTCGTCGGTGAGTACGGGCATGGTTGATTTTACTTTCGTTGGCAGCGGATGCGGCAATAGCCATTTTGTCTTGGTGCGGATTCCATTGTCGGCGGTGAGGTTCGTCCGGGGCAGATCAAGGATGTGCAATGCATCTTGTTCCGCTTCGTTCAACCCATTGGCGAATTGCTTCGGCAGTTGCGCATCGACAAGGAACTTCATGCAGCCAAGTGTTCCCGCCGGTTGACGTGCGTGAAGCGCTCGGCATATGAAAGCCCCGCCAAAAACTTCTCACGACGAGTCGGATCAACCCTTTACGACACCCTCCATTTCCAACCCCAGAATCGCAACATCGCGCGTAAGTAACGTCAAGCGTTCATCCTGCGCGTGGGCGATGAGCAATCTATCGAACGGGTCCGCGTGTTCGCATTTCAGTTTGCGTGCGGCCTCAATGTGACGCGGCAGGATCGGCAACAGAATGAAGCCTTGCGCGTCAAGTTGTTCGGTGAGCGACCCGTCCGGCAAGGGCAATTTGCCCTTGGCGTTTTTCAGCACCATCTCCCACATGCTGGCGGCACTCACGATGATGTCGGATTTGGCGATGAGGCGTTGCAGGGTCGTTCCCAGGCGGGCATCGGCTGTCATCCACCAGTAGATCAGGTGGGTATCGAGCAGGTATCGCTTCACGGCAATTTGCCACCGAGTAGTGCGTTGGCGATGGCGGCATTGGTCGCGGGTGAATCCCAATCCGCCTTGGCCTTTGGCAGGCTCTGCCATGCACCGGGTTTGCGTGCAAACTTCTGCGTGCCGACTTTGACCAGCCTGACCACCGGCACACCCTTGTTGGCGATGACCACATCCTCCCCGGCCAGTGCGGCTTGCACGAGCTTTGAGAGTTGATTCTTGGCTTCGAGCATATTGCATTGCATGGTTGCGTCCCTGGTGCAGTTTGCATGTTGGGTTAGTTTATATGGATCTGGCTAAGTTAGCCAACGGCGGTTGATTTTGCGCGGCCTCGACAGACTCATGTCTGTCTTGGTCTACCTGAGATACGCTGTTAGTGAGCTGATTTCACGCCAACCTTCTCACGCCATCTGCGGCTTTTGCACCTTCCCATAGGCACTGAGCAACTGCGTGTGCATCTTGCTCCCCTCCATATTTGCCCCCAACGTATTCAATCCAAAAAACTGCTCCTCCCGATTCACCAACGCATAAGCCTGCTTGCAGGTTGCCGCCCCAAACAGCAACCGCAAATTCGCGTAGTAATGCTTAGCATCTTCAAGCTGCAAAATATTTTCAATGCACCGATAAACGCGAGCACGCTCTTCACCCAATTGCCCAAACTGGCTGATCCACGCGCAACCATCCAGCGCGGCATCGGTATCGCCCGAAGCAAGACCCAGCAGCGCCTTCATTTCCCCTACGCGCAAATCCACCCACGCCGTGCCTGCGTCTGCGGCAAGGCCGATGAGTGTGGTGATCGGCAGGTTCTCGGCGAGGTCCAGCTCATCGAAAATATCGAGTAGCGCGCGGCTCTCATCGGGGCTCAGTTCTGGTAAATGCAGGATTGCAGGGCGCACCAGGTTGCCGACGGTATTGTTCTCCCATTGCAGTTCCTCGATCGGGTAGATCTCCGACATGCCCGGCACGAAGATGCGGCAAGCGTAAACGCCGAGATGCGTGAAGTCAGCGACGTAAATGTCGTGGCCGCTTTCGTCAATGCAAGCTACGGACCAGTTGTAATCTTCCTCGGTGGTGGTGCCGAAATTCCAATCGACGAATGGATAGTCGGGCGTGTCGCGCAAAAATTCCCAACTGATCACGCCGCTGGAATCGACGAAATGTATTTCCAGATTTTGTGCGTCGGCGATCTCTGTCATGTCAAAACCGGGTGGGGGGAAATCACCGAGCGAATCAAGCGCGCGGCCTTGCAGTAGCTCGGTCAATGCGCGTTCAAGTGCGACCTCGAAACGCGGATGCGCACCGAAGCTTGCGAATATGCCCTGGTCTTTCGGGTGCAGCATCGTCACGCTCATCACTGGATATTTGCCGCCCAATGATGCGTCTTTCACCACGATGCCGAATCCCGCTGCGCGCAGGCCGCGAATGCCGGCGGCGATGCGCGGGAATCGGTTGATCACTTTTTCGGGAACATCGGGCAGACAAATGCCCTCCTTGATAATTTTGAATTTGATGTCGCGCTCGAAAATTTCCGATAGCGCCTGGGTGCGCGCTTCCATCATCGTGTTGCCCGCCGACATGCCGTTGCTCACGTAGATGTTGCCGATCACATTCACGGGAAACAGTGCAGTCGCGCCATCGCGCAATCGCGTGTACGGGATTGTGCAAATACCGCGTGCGGCGTTGCCGGAATTGAGATCGATCAATTGCTCGGCGCGGACGGCTTTATCGGGGTTGTAAAATTTCTGCAGCTCGGGCGTGAGGATGCCTTTCGGCCAGGCTTTGGCGGTTTTGCCAGCAGCGCCTTTAAGTGGGAACCATTGCTCGTTGGGGTAATGCACAAATTTATTGTTGGCAATTTTTTCGCCGAGATAAAAATGCGTCCAGAAATAATTGGTGCTGAGGCGTTCAAAAAATTCGCCTAACGCACTCGCGCGTGCAGCAAGTTCAGAGCCGCCCTTGCCGTTACTGAAGAGGCGCGTGCAATCACGGTCGGTGACGTGTACAGACCAGATGTTTTCAATCTCGTTGAGCCAGGAGCGCTCTTCGACGTGAAAGCCAATGGCGTTTAGTTTGCCGAGCAGCGTGGAGATCGACGATTCAAGCGAAGCGTCTTTGCTGGGGATGAAGGTTTCTTTAGTGGGCATGGGATGTCTTTGTTGGTGCGGGAAGGCGATATGGTACGCAGAGTAAGCGGGTTTGGTTCGCTTTTTTTCTGCCAATTGCGGTGTCACAGGATGGATGCGATGAAGTTTGCAAACTCTGGCCGCCGGTCCGATGTTGCTCATGCCGTTTTGGCTTGGATAGGTGGGCAGAAGAATTCTGAGGTGTCACCAATAACACTTGTATAAGCTGTCTCCCCGGCGCAGGCCGGGGGTGAGTCGGGGAATTCGCAGAGCATGCTCTGCGCCTGACGAACGCCAATCCCATGCAGGGGATTGGCCCAAGTTTCTTGGATGACGCCGCGAAATTCAAATTAGGCCCCGGCCTGCACCGGGGAGACACTGTTTGTTGTTGCCCTTTGGCGCACAAATTTTCTTTACCGGTCATCCAAAATTCTCAAGTAAGTGCCATTCGGATCAGCCCCCCATGGCACCCGGTTAAGCACACGGCACCCCGGGAAACGGATCGTAGGATGGGTGGAGCGAAGCGACAAGAACCGTTACAATATGAACACTCTTATATACAATCCAGTATGCGAATCTTATGCAATTTACACACTTTTTGCAACCAGCAACCATATTGGATAACTGGATTA
>JANOKK010000808.1:0-14503 GCA_031419255.1 Betaproteobacteria bacterium | reverse complement strand
TCGGCACCGCCGCCGGTGCCCGCTGGCACTACAAATTCAACGCTCTTGGTCGGCTCCCAGGCCAACGCATGGGGGCTGACAAATGCCGCAGATGCCATTAAAGCAAGGCCTATGGCGACGATGGACTTCCTGATTGCTGGTTTTTTCATTTGCTGCCTCCAAGTCATTGTTAATAACATGCACCTATGCGCCACGAACCATTCAACCCATCACGCCCGACGTTAGCGCGTCGTTGCGTTTCGGCCTACGCAACGTTGACCGTTTCGCGCCGACTGTTCACCAATCTTCCCGCTGCGACCACGATCACCGCACCGACCAACCCGGCCACGTACTGCCACCAGCCCGATAGATGACCCACATCATCCTTCAGCACGGGGTCGTTCCACGCCATTTCGCCGGCAACGAATCCGAGCAATGCGGCCCCAATGACAATGATGGCCGGGAAACGCTCCATCACCTTGATCAGAATCTGGCTGGTGAAAATAATGATTGGGATCGAAAGCGCGATGCCGAACATCGCCAGGCCAAAGCTGTCCTTCGCCGCCGCCGCCACTGCCACCACGTTATCAACGCTCATCACGGCGTCGGCGATGACAATGGTACGAATTGCCGCCAACAGGCTGCTGCCCGCGGTAATGTTGTGGCCGCCGTCGCTATGGTCAGTCAATAACTTCATGCCGATCCAAAGCAAAAGCACGGCACCCACGAGTTTCAGAAATGGCAGCTTCAACAATTCGAGCGCGAAGAAAATCAGCGTGAGTCGCAGGACAATGGCGGCACCGGTGCCCCAAAAAACCGCGAGTTTCTGATGTTTCGGCGGCAACGAACGTGCCGCCAACGCGATAACGATCGCATTGTCGCCTGAGAGGACAATATCGATGCCGATAATCTTAAGTAGCGCCAGCCAGAAAGCAGAATCGTCGAAACTCATAGTCTATGAATGTGTCAGTACTTGAAACGGGGTGACCAGATAGAATAATGACACAATGGTGATTGATATTCTCGTTTGCGGTTAATCGCGAAAAGGCGTCAAAAGCAATGGCATTCCATCTAACATGACCCCCGGCGTACTGAGGCTTTTTTACGCTGCACTTACCGCGCTTTCAATGATGTTGGGCAAGACTTGTCTTGCATCAACTCCGCTGCCGGTGCCGATGCCATCGATTGCGGATCGCGAGTTGATTTCCGCGCGCGACGCCTTTGAGCGGCGCGATCTTAAATCACTGACCGCGTCGCGCGAAAAATTTCGAATGATGCTTGCCAACTATCCGCTCGCAAACTACGCCGATTACTGGTGGCTGGTCGCCAACCTTGCGGGCGGTGCAACATTCGCCACCAGCCATGCCGCTGACTTCCGCGCCTTTCTGACCTCGAACGCAGATAGCGTGCTCGCCGACACGTTGCGCAAGGAATGGTTGCGGGCACTCGGCAAGCACGATCAATGGGGATTATTCCTGCCCGAATATCAGCGGCTCAACATCGATGACGCAGATTTGGTCTGCCATCATTGGCGCCAGCGGATCGGCGTTGCGGATCGCGCGGCGTTGGCAGAGGCGGCGGCGTTCTGGCGCGCGGGGCGCGGCGCATCGGACGCCTGCCATGCGGCGTTCGAGCAGCTTCGTATTGCGCGGATGATCGAACCCGATTCGTCCTGGCTGCGGGTGCGCAGGCTGCTGGAAGACAACCAGCTCGCCGATGCCCGCCGCAGCGCAGCACTGATCGACAAAGTGCCGGCGACGTTTGAACGCATGACTGCAACCATCTGGCTTGATGCCAACAGCTATCTGACAAAACAGAAGCTGAATGTGAAATCACGCGCCTCGATCGAGTTATTCCTGTTTGCGTTGAATCGCGTGGCTCGATCAGATGCCGGCAAAGCGGCCGTCGTACTGGAAAATTCGGCGCAGGATTTATCTGCGGCAGATCGTGGATATGCGTGGTCGCAGGTCGGCCTATACGGCGCAATGCAACATCAACCCTTGGCGGCCGCGTGGTTTGAAAAAGCCGATGGAGCGCTGCTGACCGACATTCAAGCCGCGTGGAAAACGCGCGCGGCACTACGCGCGGGCGACTGGCCCGCGGTGCGTGCGACCATCGAGGCGATGTCGGTCACCGAGCGGCGCGATGCAGCGTGGCGTTACTGGCTCGCGCGCGCAGAGGCCGCCACGGGCAACGAACCGGCAGCGGCAAAGCTGCGTGACGCGCTCGCGCGTGAGAATAATTTTTACGGTCTGATGGCCGCCGAAGAAGCGGGCCTCGCGCCTGCGCCGAGTTGGAAGGGCTGGAAACCCGCGCCCGCCGATCTGGAGGCCATCGGCAAGCGGCCCGCGATCACGCGCGCGCTGTTGCTATATCGCCTCGACATGAAAACCGAAGGCTTGCGCGAATGGCAGTCTGCAATTCGCGACATGAACGACTCGCAATTGTTGACCGCCGCCGAACTCGCACGCGACGCGAACGTCCCCGACCGCGCCATCAACACCGCCGAGCGAACCACCATGAGGCACGATTTTTCGCAACGCTTTCCGACGCCCTATCGCGACGATTTGAACACGTATGCCAAGGCACAGGGACTTGATACCGCATGGATTTACGGGCTGATCCGTCAAGAAAGCCGCTTCATGGCCGATGCGAAATCGCGCGTCGGTGCCGCCGGCCTCATGCAACTGATGCCGGCCACCGCCAAATGGGCGGCAAAGCAGATCGGCATGACCGCATATTCGCCAAAGCGTGTTGCCGACGTGCCAGTCAATCTCGCGCTAGGGTCGTTTTATCTCAAGCACGTGCTCGATGATCTTGGCCACCCGGTATTAGCAACGGCCGCCTACAACGCAGGCCCCGGTCGCGCGCGGCGTTGGCGTGCGGATACCGCGTTAGAAGGTGCCATCTATGCCGAGTCGATTCCGTTTTCAGAGACCCGCGACTACGTGAAAAAAGTCATGGCCAACGCGTGGTTCTATTCCCATCAGGCCGGCAGCACCAACATTAGCCTGAAGCGCATGATGGGCACGGTGCCTGGCCGCAGCGCCGGTCAGGCTGGCGTCAGTAGCTTTACCAGTACGACTGCACCTATGGCGGCGGATGCGGTGCGCGTGTCAAATGCTATCGGTGTGACCCCGTAAGTTTGCGCCTATCAATTTTCAAACACTAGCACTGGTGCGGCGTTCAGCGAATAAATGCCTGAAACACCGCGACAGTATTGGGCTTTACAAGTTCAACGTTGTTGATCATTGTCATACTGTGCACCGCAAGATGGGCGGAAAATAATCAACACGACCCTCTCGAAATCGCCATCGGACTTTGACTCGACACCGCCAAAAGCGGAGAAGTGAACACATGAACATCAACAAAGTGTTACTCATCGGCGGCAGCGGATTTTTAGGCACCTCGGTGGCCGAACAACTGGTCGCCAACGGTGTCGCTGTCACCTTGCCGACTAGGCGCACGCTGCGCGCAAAGCACTTGTGGGTACTGCCGACGCTGCAAACGGTGGACGCCGACGTTAACCACCCCGACCGTCTGGCCGAACTCATTTGCGGTCAGGATGCGGTGATCAATCTGGCGGGCGTGCTACATGATTCAAATGGCGATTTTGAACGCGTGCATGTTGCGTTGCCAAAGTTGATCGCTGAAACCTGTGTTGCGACCGGCACGACAAGGCTGATTCAAATGAGTGCCCTGAATGCGAGTATCGATGGGCCGAGCGCGTATTTGCAATCGCGTTACCGGGGCGAATCCGCAGTGCTGGAAGTCGCGCGCAGACACCCGATGCTGAATGTCACGGTGTTTCGCCCCTCGATCATTTTCGGCGAGCATGACAAATTTCTGAATATGCTCGCCACGCTTGCGCGTTTTTCGCCATTCATTCCGCTGGGCTCGCCTGAGGCGCGCTTTCAGCCGGTATGGGTTGAGGATGTCGCACACGCGATCATGCAAAGTTTGGCTCAACGCGAGACGTTTGGGCAAACCTATTCGTTGGCCGGCCCGCGTGAAATCACGTTGCGAGCACTGCTGGAGTTCGCCATGTCGACCAGTGGGCACCGACGATTGATTTTGCCGCTCGGGTTCGCGTTGTCGATGGCGCAGGCGGCGGTGTTTGAACGCTTGCCCGGCCAATTGATCACCCGCGATAATGTGCGCTCGATGAGCGTGCCGAATATTTCGCGCGAGCCGTTTCCGTCGCTCTTCGGCAAGCCGCACGCGATGGAGGCAATCGTTCCCGGCTACATGCAGGCGAGCAAGCCGGATACCGCTGGCCCGGCCCGATACGATCGCTTTCGCCAACGCGCTCGGCATCTATCGTAGAACCATTTATACCCGTCAATTGCCAGGAAAAGTTCTCCATGTCCACCCCCGAATTTACGCTCGTCATCGGCAACAAAAATTATTCTTCATGGTCGATGCGACCATGGGTGTTGCTGAAGCAGTTCGGCATTCCATTCACCGAAATTTTGTTGAAATTTCACAGCGCTGAATGGGATACCGAGATTGTGCGGCTGTCGCCATCAAGGCTGGTGCCGGTGTTGTGGGATGGAAAAGTAGGCAGCGAGAAATCAATTTGCGCCTGGGATACGCTGGCGATTGCTGAATACATCGCGGAACGTGTTCCGCAACATGCCATCTGGCCGCGCGACGCCAACGCGCGCGCGCGCGCACGCTCGATCGCGGCGGAAATGCATTCCGGATTTCGCGCGTTGCGAAACGCGATGCCGATGAATATCCGCAACCAGCATCCGGGCAAGGGCTACAACCCCGATGTCGCCAAAGACATTGAGCGCATCGAAAAACTCTGGCGAGAGGCGCGGGCTGATTTTGCGGGTGGCGGTGCGTTTTTGTTCGGCGAATTTTCCGCCGCCGATGCGATGTTCGCCCCAGTAGTAATGCGTTTCAATTCCTACCACCCACCGCTCGCCGTCGACACGCGCGCCTATTGCGACGCCGTCACGCGCGCACCGGGTGTTGCTGCTTGGATCGCGGCGGCGATGTTGGAGACGGAATTCGTCGCCGACGATGAGCCCTACGCAACCGCGCCGGAAAAATAACGCCCTTCATGAAAATCTATGCCGTGGGCGGCAGCGTCCGCGATGAGCTGCTGGGACTTCCGGGGCAGGATCGCGACTATGTTGTCGTAGGTGCAACGCCTGAAGAAATGATTGCGGCCGCATACCAGCCGGTCGGTGCCGATTTTCCCGTGTTTTTGCATCCGGACACATATGAAGAATATGCGCTCGCCCGCACCGAACGAAAAACCGCGCCGGGCTACAAAGGGTTTGTGTTTCATACCTCGTCCGAGGTCACGCTCGAAGAGGATTTGCGGCGCCGCGATCTGACCATCAATGCCATCGCCAAGGATGCCGATGGCAACTTGATTGACCCTTACGGCGGTGTCGACGACATGCAACGCGGCGTGCTCCGCCATGTCAGCGAATCTTTTGCCGAAGATCCGGTGCGTGTGTTGCGCGTGGCTCGTTTTGCCGCAAGATTCGCGAATCGCGGATTTGTGGTCGCGCCGGAAACGCTCATGCTCATGCGAAAAATCGTTGATGCCGGTGAGGTCGATCATCTGGTGCCGGAACGCGTCTGGCAGGAAGTTTCAAAAGGCCTGATGGAAGATACGCCATCGAAAATGTTTGCCGTGCTGCGCGAATGCGGCGCGCTCGCCCGATTGCTGCCGGAAGTCGATCGCCTGTGGGGCGTGCCGCAACCGGCGAAATCCCATCCGGAAATCGATACCGGCGTCCATGTCATGATGGTGGTGGACTATGCGGCGATGAAGAAATTCTCATTGCCGATCCGTTTCGCCGCACTGTGCCATGACCTCGGCAAAGGCACCACGCCGCAGCATCATTGGCCGCGCCATCCGAATCATGAAGAGAGCAGTGTTGCGCTGGTGGATGGTGTGTGCGCGCGTTGGCGCATTCCCGCCGAATGCCGCGATCTCGCTCGCATGACCGCGCGCTGGCATGGCGACGCGCATTCGGCGATGCAATTGACGGCCGAAAGGATATTGAACCTCATGGATGGAGCCGATGCATTGCGCCGACCGGAGCGTTTTCACGACTTTGTCGACGCCTGCGCGGCAGATCATCATGGCCGCGAAGGCTATATCGATGTAATCTATCCCCCACGGGATTATTTGATGGCGGCATTGAAAGCCATGCAGGAAATCTATTTCGCCAGTGTTGCCAAATCAAATCCAGACGATGTTGTCGCTGCCATTCGCCGCGCCAAACTCGAACGACTTCAGCAATTCATCAACGAAGGGAAACCCGCATGACACACGCCATCCGCATTCACGAACACGGTGGTCCGGAGGTTTTGAAATGGGAGGCGGTCGACGTCGGCAATCCGGGCGAAAAAGAAATCCGCATCCGTCATACCGCAATCGGCCTGAATTACATCGATACCTATCACCGCACAGGGCTCTACAAAATCCCCCTGCCAACAGTGATTGGTCGCGAAGCGGCGGGCGTGGTCGACGCCGTGGGAAGTGCCGTGACGGATTTGAAAATCGGTGATCGCGTTGCGTATGCGGCCACACCGATTGGCTCATATTCTGAGGCGCGCCTGATGGCGGCGGATCGGGTGGTGAAAATTCCCGCCGGCGTCACCGATCAGCAGGCCGCATCGATCATGCTGAAGGGCATCACCGCGCAATATCTCTTGCGCCGCACTTATCCGGTGAAGGCCGGCGACACCATCCTGTTTCATGCGGCGGCGGGTGGCGTAGGTTTGATACTTTGCCAATGGGCGAAGCACCTCGGTGCCACCGTCATAGGCACCGTCGGCTCGGACGCGAAAGCGGTACTCGCGAAGGCGCACGGTTGCGATCACGTCATCAATTATTCGACGGAAGATTTCGTCCAACGCGTGGCCGACATCACCGGCGGCAAAAAATGCGCAGTGGTGTACGACGGCGTCGGCAAAGATACGTTTCTGAAATCGCTCGATTGCCTGCGCCCGCGCGGCATGATGGCATTATTCGGCAATGCATCGGGTAAAGTGGAACCCTTCGATCTCGGTGTGCTCGCGGCCAAAGGCTCGCTCTACGTCACTCGCCCGACGGCGGACACGCACATCGCCACGCGCGAAGACTTGGTCGCGACCACTGATGATTTGTTCGATGTGGTGAGGCGAGGCTTCGTTAAAGTCGAGATCAACCAAACCTATGCGCTGAAGGATGCGGCACAATCTCATCGCGATCTGGAAGCCCGAAAAACCACAGGATCGACAGTTTTGATACCCTGATGAAAAAAAGCCGCATCTTGGGACGCGGCTACTCAACATTTTATTGACCATCATTTGAGGAGTTCACTATGTACCGCATCAAATCCATTGCCCTCCGATTTGCGACTATTGCCGCAGCGCTCGCTGTGCCCATTGCCGCGCCCCTCTCCGCTAACGCACAAGGCTACCCGAACAAACCGATCAAACTGATCGTCCCATTTGCGCCTGCCGGCACCACCGATATCGTCGCGCGCATCGTTGCTGATCAATTGAGCAAAGAGCTTGGACAAACCGTGATCGTCGAGAACCGCGCCGGTGGCGGCGGCGCGATCGGTGCCGACGCGGTCGCCAAATCGGCACCCGATGGCTACACGCTGGGTGTGGCAACGGTGTCCACGATGGCCGTGAATCCGGCCGCGAACCCGAAAATCCCCTACAACAATTTCACTGATTTCATTCCGGTCACAAAATTTGTCGCGGTCGCCAATGTGCTGACAGTGCATCCTTCGGTGCCGGCGATGACGGTGCAGGAATTGATCAAATTGCTGAAAGCGAATCCGGGCAAGTATTCATTCGCCAGTTCCGGCACGGCCGGCATCGGCCACATGATGGGCGAACTTTTCATGGCCGCGAGCGGCACCGACATGGTTCACATTCCATACAAAGGTGCCGGCCCCGCCGTCATCGACGTGATCGGCGGCCAGGTGCCAGTGCTGTTCGATAATCTGCCCTCATCCAAAGCGCAAATCGACGCCGGCAAAATGCGTCTGCTCGCCGTTGCTGCCGTCAAGCGCTTGCCCGCATACCCCAACGTGCCCACCTTCGCCGAAATCGGCATGCCTGAAGTGAATGATCCTGCCTGGTACGGCATGGTGGTGCCCGCGAAAACACCGAAGGAAATCGTCGACAAGCTGTACGCGGCATCGGTGAAAGCGGTCAATACACCAGCCACCAAAGAAAAACTTTCGCAACAAGGCGCGGATCCAGTTGCCAACACGCCCGCGGAATTCGCCAAAGACATCAAGGCGGAATACGACAAGATGAAGGCGATTGTCGTGAAGAAGGGCATCAAGCTGGAATGATTGCACATCGACATATCGTTGAAAGAAAAAAAAGACGCCCCTCGTCAGGGGCGTTTTCAAGTGTCTTCATGACTACTGATCAATGCATCCTGTCTGGCGAAAAGTGATTTCCGCGAAAAATGGCAAGATTTACCCGTCAAACATTGTCGATGTCCGCCAGCGGATTTTGCTTGAGGAAAACTAGATCCGCCGCTTTGCCTGCTTCAAATCTGCCCAACCTCGACAAAAATCCGAAGTGCTCTGTGGGTAAGCGGGGCGCACTCGCAGTCGCGTCGTTTTAATGGTGGAATGTCCGACTATTGCAAGTTGTTGCCACAGGGGTGATGGCGTACCATTTTATGTTTGTATGCTTACTTACGCTACCTGCAAAACCTGCACCTGCACGCGGTGGTTAATTCTCGGGGCGACATATTGCGCAACGATGGTCATTCCGATCCCCGTGATAGCCTAGATTGTCGTGCGCAGGATCCATACCAAAATTATGCGAATTACCTCATTCGATTAAGAGCGGCAAGCAGTTGTTGCATCGCAATGCAGGCTTACGATCAACTGGTTCGTTGCGGCCAAATACGGCCGGTCACTTTCGTCGACCGATTCGCCCATGATCTGCAATTCGTTTTTTCCGCCCGGCGCATTTTCACCAGCGCTCGCTAAATGGAAAACAGCCGCCTTGTGCCACCGCGCCGGCTGATGTTTCCTGGTAACCGTGGCGGTAGAATGGAATTGCGCGTGGTTGACCGCCCGCACGTATCGAATATATTGATGATTCGTGAAAATATGCTTTTGAAATTCATTCCCCCGGGCGCACTTTTCAGACCAAAAGCGGCCGCACAAGCGATGGCATACGTGAAGTATGCCTTTAACATGTTCGACACCACTCGCGATCTGTATACTTAACCTACGTTAACCCCTTACGCGCATGCTTGCAATAATTTCCAGGTGAGTCGTTAGATTGAAACCACCGTGCTCGTGAAAACCAATCGATCATGGCCATACCAGGCAGGGTACCCGTCATCTGCGGCGAACACATGAACCGCCCATATTTCCATTCGCTTGGCACCCGATAATTTCGCCGACTCCGATGCGACACCTCGTTAGCACGTCATGGCGCCATACACGTCCCGCTTTCCTGATGGCGGTGGTCTACTTTACGTTGACCAGGCTTACACTAATGGCGATCGAGTTGCACCCCAATGCCGGTTCACTTTGGCCCGCGTCTGGCGTTGCGTTTGCCGCGTTGATTCTTTACGGCTTTCACTTGTGGAAAGGCATTTTTGCGGGCGCTTTTCTTGCCACGGTTTCGATCGACGCCACGATATCCGCCGCTGCGTTGATGGCAGTCGGCAACACGCTCGAAGTGGTAATTGGCGCATGGCTGGCCTTGCGCGTGCTGAATTTTCGCAAAGAGCTTGATCGCGTCCGCGACGTAATCGTGTTGTTTATCCCGGTCGCACTCATGACCAGCCTCATATCGGCAAGTCTGGGAATCGGTGCACTCTTCATGGATGGCGCGGTATCAACTGAGAGCGCGCTGCCACGCGCGATCGTCTGGTGGCTCGGCGACGCACTCGGTATTGCCATCATTGCACCATTGATCCTTACCTGGCATGTTCGCTTGACAAGCGGCCCCGGACCAAGCGGCAAGCGCGACTGGTTCCTCCTGATACCTTGCCTGGCCGCGTTACTCGCGTTCGGTACACCGCCGACGTTGGCCTGGATGCAGAACCTGACCGAATTTTCCATTTATGTCGCCGGCGTTTGGTGCGCACTGATCGTCGGGCGTGGCGCAGTGGCTCTCGCCAGCTTGGTCATCTCGATAATCGTCATTGCGGGCACCTCGCTGGGACTGGGCCCGTACACTGAACTGCCCGCAGTCTATAGCAGCATCGTGCAGCAAGGTTACATTTATGCACTGGCGTTAATGATGATGATTCTGTGCGCCGCACGCGTTCAGCAGCGTCAGTCCAAACTCCAGTTGCAGGAAAGCGAAACGCGTTTTCGCACGTTATGGGAAACAACCAATGACGTCGTGCTGGTCATTGACGATCACGGCATCATCCAGTTTGCCAATCCGGCGGCAATGGCGATCTTTGGCTACTCGCCCAAAGAGATGGTTGGCCAGTCGCTCGCCTGCGTCCAGCCCGACTACCTGGTCTCACCGCACATCGAGGGCATGCGACGATACCTGACGACCGGGAAAAAAACACTCGACTGGCGTGGAACCGAGACCCTGGCAAAACATCGCGACGGGCGTGAGTTTCCGATCGAGTTGGTGTTTTCCGAGATCCCGGTCAACGGACGGCGTGGATTTGCCGGCTTTGTGCGTGACATCAGCAAACGCAAGGAAGCGGATCGCGAAATGAGGCGTTCGCAAGCACTGTTCGCAACGGTATTTGAGGGTAGCCCGATCCCAATTGCTTTTAGCCGTTTAAGTGACGGTCGTTATGTCGAGGCGAATCAGGCATGCCTCGATTTGTTCGGCTACCAGCGCAGCGAGGCCCTTGGCAAAACCACCATCGAACTCAAGCTCTGGCCCGATCTTCAGCATCGCGAACAAATGATACATCTGCTGAAAACCGATGGCGTTGCAAATAGTCTTGACGTGCAAATGCAACGCCGCGACGGCAAGAAAATCGACGTGCTTTTTTCGGCACACGTGATAGATTTCATGGGTGAAAACTGCATTATCGCAACAATCATCGACATCACAAATCGTAAACGCGACGAGCTTGAGCGCCGTCTTGCGGACGAGCGATTCGCGCGAATCTTCAATTCCAATCCGGACGCGATCACCATTTCCCGGCTCGACACCGGTGTCTACGTTGAACTCAACGAAGCATGGACCGAATTGTGCGGATATACGCGGCAAGAATTGATCGGAAAAGGCACCATCGAACTCGGCATCTGGGCAAATCCGGCACAACGCGACGGGCTGGTTGCGCAACTCGAAAAACACGGACGGATACGCGACTTTGAGTTCCAGTTACGGCGCAAGAACGGTGAAACCGCCGATACGCTGATGACCGGGGAAGTGATCGAACTCCACGGTGAACGCTGCCTATTGTCAATCCTCGTCAATGTGACCGAACGCAATCGCAACACGCGTCGCTTGCAGGAGAGCGAACAGCGGTTTTCCGATGTAGTGGACGCGGCCGGTGAATATGTATGGGAAACCGACGCTGCCGGCTATTACACCTATCTGTCGGAGCGGATCGAGCGTGTATTGGGGTACGCGCCAGCTGAATTGATCGGCAAGCGACCATACGAATTCATGCCTGCTGATGATGCAGATCGACTCAAATACTGGTTCGATTCCCTTCCCGACGCCGATGCGCCGATTCGCAATGTCGAGTTCGTATCGATAACCAAGGATGGTGGGCAAATCTGGCAACAGGTCTCGGGCGTGCCGATTTTCAATGCCGTCGGCGAAATTATCGGTCGTCGCGGCACCGGCATGGACATTACCGAACGCAAACTCGCCGAGCACCGGATCGAGGAGCTTGCGACCCGCGATGCGTTGACGCAACTGCCCAATCGGCGGCTGCTGACGGATCGGTTGTCCCAGGGAATTCTGGCGGCGCAACGCAGCGGGGGACTGATTGCTGCGTTGTTCATCGATCTCGACCGTTTCAAGACCATCAACGATTCGCTGGGGCACACCGCAGGCGATGAATTGCTGAAACTCGTCGCGGACCGTCTGCAGCAATTGATGCGCAAGGGCGACACGCTGGCGCGTATCGGCGGCGATGAGTTCGTGGTCGTGCTCGAGGCTTTGCGTGTTCCGGAAGATGCCGGGGCGGTTGCCCAAAAAATAATTGCCGTGCTGTCTGAGCCCTGCACTATCGCAGGCACCAGGCTGACGACCTCGGCGAGCGTAGGAATCAGCGTCTTTCCCGGCGATGCCGCCGACGGTGTGACACTGGTACGCAATGCCGACATGGCAATGTATTTCGCAAAAGAGCACGGTCGGCGAAATTACCAGTTCTATTCCGAGCAGATGAACGCCCGCGCAGTCGAGAAACTGACCTTGGAGAATACCTTGCGGCATGCAATTGAACGCGAGGAATTTGAACTCTATTACCATCCAAAATTCTGTCTTACCGATGGCCGGCTGGTGGGTGTTGAAGCGCTGGTACGCTGGAATCATCCCGAATTGGGTGTCGTCGGTCCCGGGCGGTTTATTCCGATCACCGAGGATACCGGGCTCATCGTTCCCTTGGGAGAGTGGGTGCTCGATTGCGCCTGCCGGCAGAGCCGGTTGTGGTCGCGCACTTATCAACGCGATATTCCCATGGCGGTAAATTTGTCGGTCGGCCAGTTCAATAAGGGCCTGACTCGCACCGTTCGGGACGCACTCGCCAAAGCAGATATGTCGCCGACTTTGCTTGAACTGGAAATAACCGAGAGCGTACTGATGAAAAACGTCGATGAAAATATTGACGTGCTGCGCAGGCTGTCAGATCTGGGCGTATCGATTGCGATAGATGATTTCGGCACCGGCTATTCATCGCTTGCGTATCTGCGGCGCTTTCATGTCGATACCCTGAAGATAGATCAGAGTTTTGTACGGGACGTCAATACCAATCTCGACGACGCCGCGATTGTCGAGGCAATCATCGCGCTGGGACACAGCCTGAAACTCACTGTCGTTGCGGAGGGAGTGGAGACAGAAGAGCAGCGACGCCAATTGCGCGAACTCAATTGCGATCACTGTCAGGGATTTCTTTTTGGTGAACCGCTGCCGGTGGCACAGTTTGAGGCGCGGTATTTGCAATTTAGTGCATAAGACGCCAAACCGGCCGAGCCCCTTTGGTGACGATACTGGCCGGTCATGTTTCCATAAAGCAGTGGTTGGTTCAATGGCCGCTTTGCGGCAATACGACAGTCACCGGCAGGGCGAAAGCAGTCGCCATCCTTAAAAGACTAACGTCCGGGCGATCCAGTTTCATCCACAAACCACTATCACTGGCGCGCCGTCCCCGGCGATGTCGCCCGCGAAAGCGCGCCAAATAGCCTGCCCCGACTTGATCCGGGGGCGTTCTACGCAAACATCTATTCCGCCTTCAGCGCCACCAACACCTCATCCAGCATCTTCTTCGCATCGCCAAACAGCATGCGATTGTTTTCCTTGTAGAAGAGTGGATTATCGACGCCCGCGTAGCCCGAGGCCATGCTGCGCTTCATCACAATCGAAGTCTTCGCTTTCCAGACTTCCAGCACCGGCATCCCGGCAATTGGGCTGCCGGGGTCATCCTGCGCGCTCGGGTTGACGATATCGTTGGCGCCGATGATCATCGTCACATCGGTGTTCGGGAAGTCATCGTTGATCTCGTCCATTTCCATGACGATGTCGTAGGGCACTTTCGCCTCGGCCAGCAACACGTTCATGTGGCCCGGCATACGACCCGCGACGGGATGAATGCCGAAGCGCACGTTTTTGCCTTTGTCGCGCAGGAGTTTGGTGATCTCGAACACCGTGTGTTGCGCCTGCGCAACCGCCATGCCGTAGCCGGGCACGATGATCACGCTCTTTGCTTCCTTCAATAACTCGGCAGTTTCAACCGCACTGACCGGCACCACTTCGCCCGCCGGTGCCGCCGCACTTCCGGTCGCCGGTGTGGTGCCGCCTGCACTGCCGAATCCTCCCGCAATCACGCTGATGAAATTGCGATTCATCGCCTGACACATGATGTAAGAAAGTATCGCGCCACTCGATCCCACCAATGCGCCCGTGACGATCAGCAAATCGTTCGAGAGCATGAAACCCGTCGCCGCCGCCGCCCAACCGGAGTAGCTGTTCAGCATCGACACCACCACCGGCATATCGGCACCGCCGATGGCCATCACCATGTGGATACCGAACAGAAGCGCGATGATGCTCATGACGATAAGCGGAGTCATACCTTGCTCGATGGATGTCGCGTGCAAAAATTCGCGGCCGAACCAGATCACCACCAACAGGCCAATCAAATTCAGCCAATGGCGCGCGGGCAACAACAACGGTTTGCCGCTGATCTTGCCAGAGAGTTTGCCGAAAGCGATCACCGAACCGGATAAAGTCACCGCGCCGATCAGCACGCCGACGTAGACCTCGATGTGATGAATCGCTTGCTCGGCACCCGTCAATCCCGATGTGGACGTCGGATCGACATAGCTTGCATAGCCCACCACCATCGCGGCCAGGCCGACCATGC
>JANOKK010000807.1:0-2788 GCA_031419255.1 Betaproteobacteria bacterium | reverse complement strand
GGTGCGTTGTACGCCGATGCGTTTTCCCTTCATGCCTTCCGGGGTCGGCGTCAACATCGAGCCGGTCTTGACCACCAGTCGCGCCGGCGTGTGGTAATACTTGTCCGTAAATTCAACCGACTTTCGCCGTTCTTCGGTGATCGACATCGACGCGATGACCGCGTCGATTTTTTTCGCGTTGAGCGAAGGAATCATGCCGTCGAAATCCTGCTGCACCATGGTGCATTGCGCTTTCAGCTGTTCGCATAGCGCGTTCGCAATGTCGATGTCGAATCCTTGCACCTTCCCATCGGTGCCGATGTAGCTGAAAGGCGGGTACGCGCCCTCGACGCCGATGCGGATCTTGCGCGACTCCTGGGCGGACGCGCCGGTAGCGGGGATCAGCAGGGACAACAGGAAAACTACCAACAATTTTTTCATGACGATGCGCTCCGAAATTCGATGAAAGAAAACAGCACTAACTATTTTCCTCCTATATTACTGCCCCGATACGGTCGATAAAACGGCTGACTCAGCATGATCGGCTGGATATCGAGGTATATGTTCAATACCGTGTATTCTTCGCCGCCCGATGCGGAGGTGAAATGGCCGAGGCTGTCGCTACCCTTGCGGAAACGAAACTCGAAGCCCAGGTCGGGCTTTGCGTCCTTGGTGTCCGGCCGGGGCAATACCAGGCCGATGACTTCCTTTTGAGTGTTGTCGATAAAGTTGGTCATCAGGCCCAGGATGATGGAATCGCCCAGCGCATCGGCATAGAATTCGTCGGCCATGTAATAGGGCGCGTAATTCTTGTCGTTGGGGTCCAGTCGGGATCCCTTGAGTTTTGCCGTCGAAGGCGTTGCCGTCCGGGTCTTGAAATTATAGCGGTCGCCATTGCCGAGAAGGGACAGCCTGGCGTTGCGCAAGTTGAATTCTCCTAACGCCGCGTCGCGGCTTGCCTCGGCGAGATCGATAACCAGAACACCACGCGCGCCGATCACCTCGACGTCGTTGCCGCGGATGATCGCCGCCGAATTTTCCTCCACGCCCACGCCCAGCTTGTGGCCGGTCTGGGCCATCACCGGCAGCGCCCGGCCATAGCGGCCGCGCTTGATGAAATGCTGGTCAATGAAGACATCCGGACCGACAAAACCCAACCCGCGATCGATCTCCCGGCCCTTCCGCGCGCCGAATTTCAGCACGGCCAGTTTGTCCGGGGCATCGCGAATCATCGTCGTGCTCATGATCGCCGCGCCGGCACTGCTGCCGGCCACGACGCCGCCCTTGTTAAATACCTCCCAGATGGCCTGCAGCATCGGTGTCCGTTTGCCGTCGGCGAGATAAAGCGCCCGGGTGATCCGCTCCTGCGCGCCGCCCGCAAAATAGATGCCGGTACTGGCCTTCACTTTGGCAATCAAGGCAGGATCCTGCGCGGCCGTGCGGTAGTCGGGGACCTTCAGGTTGGGTGCAACCGGAATATGTTCGGCGATCGCCCCGTACCGGTTCAGCGCATCAACAATCGATGCGGCAGATTTATCCGGATCGGCGGCCGCCGTTGCAAACACCGCATAGCGCGCACCCTTGCCGCCGGCCAGTTCCACCAGGCGCGACCAGACCGCGTCATTGTCATATTTGAGGGCGCCACCGATAGGCACGGCGATGCCCTGGGCAAAGCTGGATTGCCCAAGCGCGCCCAGCACCAGAAGAATGGTAATCCGCAGCAGGGCAGACAATTGAGCCATGGGAAGTGTGAGGGTAGTAGTTAGTGGGGTCGTTGTCGACGCGGCATTGGCTAACCGGCGGGAACAATGGAGTCAGTGTGACATAGCTTTCCAGCCGCGTTGAGGGCGCGGAGACGAAACTGTAACTACCTGTCGCTTTCGCGTAATCGGCTGGCGCCCCGCGTTCAAAGGAGCTGCGCGCGGGGTGCCCTGCCCGCAAATCCCCCGTTTTGTGCCAGCGGCTTTCAACTTTGCGACGCGAAGTTGTAGCGTTGCGACCGAATCGCCGCAACCCCCTATCGTTTGGTTGACGAGTCAGTAAACTGAATTCCAGCCAAAACTATAAGCACGTTTCATCCCGCGATCGAAGTTACCGCCTTACGTTGTTAACTGGGTGTTGGATTGCAATGCCCCCGTCCTCATTTCAGGGAGTGTCGTCAGAATGTATCATTTCATGCGAAACGCAGCAGGAGCCAGGTCATTGCCGGTGTTGTCGTCCCCCCATTCACCATGCGCAATAGCCGTAATCTACGCGTTGTTGGCGATGGCGGCAGTCGGCGCGCGCGCGCAGACGCCGGTTACCACACCGGTCGCCGCGCAAAAAGTGGAAAGAATCGAGATCACGGGCTCATCGATCAAGCGTATCGAAGGCGAGTCCGCGCTGCCGGTTGAGACGATCACCCGCGAAGACATCGACAAAATTGGTGTCACCACCGCGGCCGAACTGCTGCAGAAGATCACCTCCAACGTCGGCGCCCTGACAGACGGCGCGAGTATCAGCGACCAGTCCGGCGCGCAGCGCGGCTTCAACGGCGCCAACCTGCGCGGCTTGGGCGTATCCAGCACGCTGGTGTTGCTCAACGGCAGACGTCTTGCCAACTTCGCCAGCCCGGGCGACAACGCCGGCGTGGACCTGAACAACATCCCGTCCGGTGCGATTGATCGCGTTGAGGTGCTGAAGGACGGCGCTTCCGCCATCTACGGAACGGACGCAATGGGCGGCGTGATCAACTTCATTACCCGCAAGGACTATCAGGGCGTCGACTTGCGGGTCTACGCACTCAGCACCCAGCAGGGTGGCGCGGGCA
>JANOKK010000806.1:0-4873 GCA_031419255.1 Betaproteobacteria bacterium | reverse complement strand
CTGAATCGCACTCTTGAGCAATTCTTCACCTGCGGCATCGGGTTTGCAAATCTCGTCAATTTCTTTCACGGCGAGTTTGGCATTAGGTTTGCCTTGACGTTGCAGTTGGATATGAAACGCACGTTCGGTGCGCTCGCGGATCGCGTCGCTGCCCTCGCCTTTCGCGGCTTTCACGAGTTCCAATTGCGGCACGGCGGGCACTTCGATTTGCAAGTCAATTCGATCCAGTAGCGGGCCAGAAATCTTGCTGCGGTAACGCGAAATTTGATCCGGCGTGCAGCGGCATTTGTTCATGAAGTGGCCCAAGTATCCGCAAGGGCAGGGATTCATCGCGGCGATCAATTGGAACTCGGCGGGAAAATCAGCCTGACGCGCCGCGCGGGAAATGGTGATGCGACCAGATTCCAGTGGCTCACGCAATACTTCCAGCACGTTGCGCTCGAACTCAGGCAATTCATCGAGAAACAATACGCCTTGATGCGCAAGCGAAATCTCGCCGGGGCGCGGATTACTGCCGCCACCCACCAATGCCACGCCCGATGCGGTGTGATGCGGCGATCGGAAGTTACGCTTCTTCCAGTTTTCCACTTTGAAGCCGCCGGGCGAAAGGCTTTGCACCGCCGCCGCTTCCAATGCCTCGGCATTGGTCATGGCCGGCAAGATACCGGGGAAACGCGCGGCGAGCATGGTTTTGCCTGTGCCGGGCGGGCCCATCATCAACACACTGTGGCGGCCCGCTGCGGCGATTTCCATCGCGCGTTTGGCTTGGCCCTGACCTTTCACTTCGGACATGTCCGGATAATGCGCGACGCCGACGACAGCGATACTTTCAAAGGCGGGGATTTGTTCGCGCCCAGCCAGATGCGCGCAGACCTGCAATAAACTCTTGGCACCCAACACAGTCGCATCGGTGACCAACGCCGCCTCGGTGGCGGAAGCCGTCGGCAACACGAATGCGCGGCCATCGCCATGCGCTTTGAAGGTCATCGCCAGCGCGCCGCGAATCGGACGCAGATCGCCGGTCAGGGCGAGTTCACCCGCGAATTCGTAGTGCTTCAATTTGTCGCCGGGAATCTGCCCGCTTGCCACCAATATGCCGAGCGCAATCGGCAAATCGAACCGACCACTTTCTTTCGGCAGATCGGCCGGGGCAAGATTGACGGTGATGCGCCGCGCGGGAAATTCGAAGCGCGCGTTCAACAATGCCGCGCGCACCCGATCTTTGCTTTCCTTTACCTCCGCTTCCGGAAGGCCGACGATCGTGAACATCGGCAAGCCATTCGCCAGATGCACTTCGACCGTGACAAGCGGCGCTTCCATGCCGGCCAGCGCACGGGAATAAAGTACGGCTAAGGACATTCAGCGCTTTATTTGATTGGTGACGGCGAATGCGAGGCTTCGAGCGACGCCATGCGTGTTTCGAGCGCGTTCAATTTGGCGCGGGTTTTTTCCAGCAGCGCGGTCTGAATTTCATATTCCTCGCGCGTCACCAATCCTTGCTTTGCAAGCTGAGAGACAAAGTGTTGCCGCGCATTTGCTTCAAGCCCCGACACCGGCGAGGCCTTGATGGCGGCATCGACTTTTGCGGCGAGTTGGGTAAGCGCTTCAAGTGCGGAAGATGTTTTGGTCATTGAATTTTTTCGTGCGCAAGTTTGCGATTCGATAAAGGTGCGCTGCATTTTATCCGACGTGCTGAACGTGCTGCGTGGATATCACGTTGATTGCGGCGCTATCCGGGTGCACGCGCAGGGCAAGCCGCACGTTTTTGGTGCATATCTCGCAGCCAACCTAAAACTTCCTTATCAAATCAGGTACCTGCGGCAAGGAAAATGATGGCATGCAACCTGCTAATAAGGTCACGAACACCTCATTCTTAACCAACTCCAGGGTATGAACATGAAAAATATCGCTAAAGCAATCGCAATGACAGGGTCGGTTTTCGTCGCGTTGAATGGGTTGCAGGCCATGGCGCAACAAGCTCCAGCGGCACCGGCACCAACGCCAGATCACACCTTCGTGCCAAAGGTCTCGCTCTACACCGAGTACGAATACCGCGGTATTTCGCAAACGTCGGAAAAGCCCGCTGTACAACTCAATTTCGATTACTCGCATTCGAGCGGTTTTTACTTAGGCGCGTTCGTATCAAATATCAATTGGCTGAAAGATTACAAAGCGATCGGCGCGGTCAGTGATTCGTCGGCCATAGAAATCGATTTGTTTGGCGGTTACAAATTTGAAGTGGCCAAAGACTTGACGCTTGATCTCGGCTATCTGCACTACGAATATCCCGGTGCAAAGGGTCTCGCCGGTTTACCAAAACCCAACACCGATGAACTCTACATTGGTGCAACCTATAGTTTCTTCAACCTCAAGTACTCCTATTCCACCGGGGATACTTTTGGCGTGGCCAAGAGCAAGGGGACCACGTTCATCGAGCTGAACTATGCGCAAGAAATTGCGCCGAAATTGACTTTGACAGGCCAGATCGCGAAACAGTCATTCAAGGGCACATTCGCCGGTTTCAACAACGACAAAGAGCTCACTTACTCGGTCTACAAGCTCGGTGCCAGCTATGACCTGGGTGATGGCTGGACGACAGGTGGGTACTACAAAGACACCAACGCCAAGAAGGAAAACTACACCGTCAAAGGTAAGGACTGGAGCAAAGGCCGCCTGGTCGCCTTCGTCTCAAAGTCGTTCTAATCGGCCGCTCGCAACCGGCGCACGCCGTCGCGGCGCCGGATTCATCAACACCACCAATACCAAGGGAGAACCAGCATGAAATTGGTCACCGCCATCATCAAGCCATTCAAGCTTGACGAAGTGCGTGAAGCGCTGTCCGCCATCGGCGTGCAGGGCATCACGGTCACGGAAGTCAAAGGCTTCGGCCGCCAGAAGGGCCACACGGAGCTTTATCGCGGCGCGGAATACGTCGTCGATTTCCTGCCGAAAGTGAAAATCGAAGCGGCCGTCAAGGACGATTTGATCGAGCAGGTTATTGAGGCAATCGAGAAATCCGCAAACACCGGCAAGATCGGCGACGGCAAGATATTCGTTTTCGATCTTGAGCAAGTGGTGCGCATTCGCACCGGCGAAACCGGCGCCGACGCGCTGTAAACCAGGGAGCCCACACATGAATAAAATATTAACCACGCTCGCATTGCTGAGCAGTCTGATGCTGGCAGGTGGCGCGCACGCGCAGTACGAGAATCCGAAGCCCAAAGAAGCACCGGCACCTGCGGTTGCGGCACCGGCAACGGCGGCACCCGCAGCACCAACGGCGGCACCCCCAACGGCAACACCGGCGGCGGCACCTGCAGCAGCCGTTGCTGCGCCCGCACCGGTTCCGAACAAAGGCGACGTGGCATGGATGCTCACCTCCACCGCATTGGTGCTGTTGATGAGCGTACCTGCCCTCGCGTTGTTCTACGGCGGACTGGTACGATCAAAGAACATGCTGTCGGTATTGATGCAGGTGTTCGTCACGTTCTCGCTCATCACCGTCTTGTGGGTGATTTACGGCTACAGCTTTGCGTTCACCGAAGGCAACGCGTACTTCGGCGGGACGGATCGATTGTTCCTGAAAGGCATCGCGGATGTCGCCAAAGGTGAATATGCGATGGCGGCAACCTTCAGCAAAGGGGTGGTCATTCCCGAAATGCTGTTCATGGTGTTTCAAGCGACCTTCGCGGCGATCACTTGCTGCCTGATTTTAGGCTCGGTCGCCGAGCGCATGAAATTCGGTGCCGTGTTGCTGTTTATGGTGCTCTGGTTCACGTTCAGCTATGTACCGCTCGCGCACATGGTATGGTTCTGGCCCGGCCCGGATGCGTATACCGCCGCGAACGTGGTGGATGCGCAAAACGCCAAGGCTGGCTTGATCTGGCAGTGGGGCGCGCTTGATTTCGCAGGCGGCACGGTGGTGCATATCAACGCCGGTGTCGCGGGCCTGGTCGCCGCGTACTTCCTTGGCAAACGTATCGGTTACGGTAAGGAGGCACTCACACCGCATAGCCTGACGATGACCATGGTCGGTGCGTCGTTGCTGTGGTTCGGCTGGTTTGGCTTCAATGCCGGCTCTGCCCTCGAAGCAGGCAATTCGGCCATCCTCGCGTTCACCAATACATTTCTGGCAACCGCCTGCGCCGTGTTGTCCTGGACGCTTGCCGAGTGGGTGATCAAAGGCAAGCCCTCGATGCTGGGTGCCGCCTCGGGTGCGGTGGCGGGATTGGTTGCGATCACACCGGCCGCCGGCAACGTGGGCATTCCTGGCGCGTTTGTCATTGGAACCGCAGCAGGCGTGATTTGCCTCTGGGGTGTCACGGGACTCAAAAAATTGCTTAAGGTCGATGACTCGCTTGATGTGTTTGGCGTACATGCGGTCGGTGGTATTTTGGGTGCCTTGCTCACCGGCGTGTTCGTGTCGCCTGATCTCGGTGGCCCCGGTTTTGTGACCGACTGGGTTAAAGCGACAACCGGTTTCACCTCAATTGGCGAACAGGTCATGATTCAGGCCAAAGCCGTCGGCGTGAGCGTGGTGTGGTCGGGTGTGGTGGCGGCGGTATCGCTCTTCATCGTCAAGATGGTGGTTGGTTTGCGGGTTCCGGAAGACGAGGAACGCGAGGGCCTGGATATCACATCCCACGGCGAGACCGCGTACCACGCATAGCAAAAATCATGTCGGTCGGTGAGTCCGCCGGCCGGCAGATACCAAAGGGCACCTGATAAAGGTGCCCTTTTTTATTGAGTTTCGGAGCGCTCGACGGCAATTGATTGAACTTTCGGCAAAAGCGCCCATATGCTTGATTGCTTTACTCAACTATTACCCCAACGCTATACTTTGAAGCCGTATCGGAAAGACATTTCATGAATC
>JANOKK010000805.1:0-2445 GCA_031419255.1 Betaproteobacteria bacterium | reverse complement strand
TGGGTCCCCGCCTGCGCGGGGAAAGGAGTTGGGAATGACCCGTTAAGTCTTGGGATCGACAAACACGTCATTTCGCAACCCTATCGACTCTTCTCCCCACAAGGCCCGAAATACGCGAGAATCTCGCCTTCGGCCGTGCGCGGCGATTTCGCTCTAAAGGTTCTCACCATGCGTCAAACAAAATTCAACATGCTTGTCTCACAAATTACCGTCGCCATACTCGCTGCTACCACGACGATGGCCATTGGCGCGCCTGCCCCCGTCGCGCCGATCAAGGAAGTCATCGACACCTTTCACGGCGTACAGGTAAAAGATCCCTACCGCTACTTCGAAGACGTCAAATCACCGGAAGTCATGGCCTGGCTAAAAGGCCAGGGCGACGCGGCGCGCGAATCATTGGATCGCATCGCGATACGTGAGCAACTTGAAAAACGCATCACCGAACTCACCAACGCGAGTGGCGATTCCATTAACACTGTCAACCGCATGCCGGGCGATTTGATCTATTACCTGAAGCGTGCCAAGGGCGAGCGACAATTCAAGCTGGCGATGCGGCGCGGTGTTACCGGCGTTGAGCGGGTGCTGGTCGATCCGGACGTGGACGCAAAACGCACCGGCGTTCCGCATGCGATCAATTACTACCAGCCGTCCTGGGATGGCGCGTACGTTGCCTACGGCATGTCGGCGGGCGGCTCAGAGGCGGCGTCACTTTATATTTTCGACACCAAAGCCAATAAGCTCATCGGTGAGCCCATTCCACGCGTCTGGCAAACCAATATCAGTTGGCTTCCCGACAGCAAGTCACTCACGTTCAATCAATTCAAAGTACCGACGCCGGGTGAGCCGGATACCGAGACGTACCTCGATAGCAAAATCATGTGGCTGAAGGTGGGTGAGGCGGAAGCCAAAGCGAAAGCGATATTCGGCCCGACGGTGACAAAGAGTCTTGGCCTCGCACGCCTCGATGTCGGCTACCTCATCCTCACGAAAGACAGCCCGTGGATGATCGCGCGCACGACTGACACCACGTTGCAGGAAGGATTCCTGTTCGTGGCACCGGTCGCGAATATCGGCAAGGAAAATATTGGCTGGAAAAAAATATCCGGCTATGCCGACAAGATTACCGAAGTGGAATTGCGCGGCAATGAACTTTTCTTTCTCACGCACGCCAACGCACCGCGCAAAATGGTGATGAAACTCGATTTGCGAAAGCCCGACTTGCGCCGCGCCGTGATGGTGGCCGCGCCGCCGAAAGACACCGTGCTGGAAGAATTTTCGTTAACGCGCGATGCCGTCATCGGCGCGGTACGCGAGGGTACCGGCATTGTCCTGCGCCGCTATCGTGGCCGTGACACCGCCGGTGAAGCGATCCCGATGCCGTTCAAGGGTGCCGCGCACATTCACGCCGAGCCCGCGCATCAGTCGGTCGATGTACTTTATTCGCTGAACGGTTGGATCTCATTGCCGCGCACCTTCCTGCTTAAAGGCAACACGTCCACCGATTCAGGTATTCGCGTCAATCCGCCACTGCCGAATTTGCCGGAAGTGGACGTCATCGACGTGAAGGTTGCGAGCCATGATGGCGCAATGGTGCCGATGACGATCTTGCACAAGAAAGGCCTGAAACGCGACGGCACCAATCCGACATTGCTGGATGCCTACGCGGCCTACGGTTTTTCCGAGACCGCCTATTTCTCGTCAAGCACGATGGCGTGGATCGAGCAAGGCGGTGTGATCGCCTTCGCCAATGTGCGCGGCAGCAGTGTGTACGGCCACGACTGGTATCAGGCCGGATTCAAAGCGACCAAATCGAATACCTGGAAGGACGGCGTTGCCTGCGCGAAATATTTGATCGCCGAGGGCTATGCCACGCCGAAAACGCTCGGCGTATCCGGCGGCAGCGCGGGCGGAATATTCGCCGGGCGCACGGCCACCACCGCACCGGAATTGTTCGCCGCCGTGATTCTCAATGTCGGCAGTCTTGACACGATTCGCGCAGAAGAGACCGCCAACGGAATCACCAACATTTCCGAATTCGGCAGCGTGAAAAACCCGAAAGAGTTTCCTGCATTGCTGGATATGAGCACTTATCACAACATCAAGGACAACACCGCCTATCCCGCCGTGCTGCTGGTGCATGGCGTGAACGATCCGCGCGTGGAAGTCTGGCATAGCGCGAAAGCGACCGCGCGCCTCCAGGTAGCCTCCAACAGTGGAAAACCGATTCTGCTCAGGCTCGATATGCAAGCCGGCCACGGTATCGGCAGCACCGTCACGCAGCGCACTGCGATGGCGGCGGATATTTATGGGTTTCTGCTTTGGCAGATGGGCAAGACGACGTTGAAATAATGAATGGGCAGCGGGTAACTACGACCACGATAGTTTCGTGATGAATTTGGTTTGGTGAACGCAGGACTTCATCCCTCCCTCCCGTTCGCCCTGAGC
>JANOKK010000804.1:0-3555 GCA_031419255.1 Betaproteobacteria bacterium | reverse complement strand
TGAATTCGTTGGTGCCTGACTTGGTCACCGCATTGATGCCGCCGCCGGTGTAGCCAGTCTGGGTGACATCGTAGTTCGACACATTGACTTGCACCGACTGAATCGCATCAATCGATATGGGTTGCTTGACGGTAGGAAGCGTGTTGGCCTCAAGACCGAAGGTGTCGCTAATGTTGACGCCGTCAATGGTGATCTTGTTGAAACGCGTATTTTGACCGCCAACGGAAATTTCGCCGCGTTCCTTGTCGGTCTGGGACACGCGCGGGTCGATACGCGCGTAGTCTTGCAAATTGCGTTGAATCGAGGCGAACGAATCCAATTCGGCGCGGCCAAAGGTGCTGCCACTGCCAATCGCCGTGCTGCTGAACTTGTCTGATCCGGCGCTTTGGCCGGTCACGACAATGGTCTCCACCGCCTGAGTGGCACCGCCTAACTTGGCGTCAAGGCTGGCAGTTTCCGCAAGCTGCAAAAAGACGTTTTCGCGTTTTTCCGTTACGCCACCCTTGGTGATGGTGATGGTGTACGGGCCGCCGACGCGCAGTCCCTTCGCGGCGTAGCGTCCGTCGGCATCGGTCAGCGCATTGTTGACAGAGCCGGATTCGGTGTGGACGATCATCACTTGTGCGCCGGCAACCGCTTTGCCGTCGGCGGCGGTAATGCGCCCGCCGATGGCGGACGTGGTGTTCTGCGCGAACGCCGATACGGAACCCAGCGCAATGGCGACGGCCAGCGCGAGTTTGGAAAGGCGCACTCGAGTACTGTTATTCATGGTGATTACCCCGGAAAGATGGTGTGAAGATGACGGGAAGTGCTGCGGATTTCTCGCGATTGCCCAAATTGAAAATTATGCGTCGGCGCAAAAAGAACGCGTCTGATTTCAAGAATTCTGAGACCGGATTTTTATCCAGCTATATATCCAACTTTATAGCGGGCGATTATGACGGATTCAAGACGAGAAGTGAACCAAACAGTCAGGATACAAACCACGGTTCCGGATTAACTTCAATGCCTACAATGACTTCCAGTAAATTCCTCGAACGCCACCTTAATATTTGGCGGCGCATTCGTGATGGTTGATGGCGGAAAATTGTTGCGCACTTACAACAGTTCAATCCGCCGACTGGAATTGCGTGGTAAAGCGCAGTCTCAGTTGCGGCGGGTGATGCGTTTTCCCAAGGGCGGCGGCGTATACGGCGACATGGAAGACAAATAATTGACAAGCGCGTCAACATCGAGCGCGCCGACGATGCGATCCGTGCCTTTAGGAAAGGCAATGAAGCCTTCGCTACCGCCGGCCAGAAAACTGTTCGCGATGACGCGGTAGCGCTCAACCGGTTTGATCATGATGCCGTTGAGCGTGATCGAGTCGGCAATGACCTTGTCGCCCTTCTGGCGCGAGTCATCCCATGTATAAGCAAATCCGCGCGAAACCCCCATGATGCGCGTGCGGTCGCCGGTGAATTGCTGCTCCAGTCCTTCTTTTACCTGCGCGCCGGTCAATGTCATCGAAACCAGGTTGTTCTGGAACGGCTGGATCTTGAACAAATCGCCATAGGTGACGCTACCGTCCGCCGCCGGAATCAGCGGCGAGCGCACCGAATCGGGATTGTTGAATGCAATCGCCTGGGGGTCATCGACGACAAAATGGGCCGCCGACAAAGATGGATTGTCCCCGCGATTTTTTGAAATCGGCCCGGCCGACTGGTGAGCATCCGCCACCAAATTGCCGAGTTCGGTTTCGTCGAGCGCGACACGATTAAGCTCGAGCTCCCGCGTCGCTTTGGCCACGATCCGATTTTCCAGCGGCTTTGCCAACGCGACGTAAGTCTCAAGCGTTGCGGCGAGCCGTTGATCTCTCGGACCCGTCGGGTTCACCAGATGATTGCGCGCTGATTTGCCGGCGACATCGCGGCTGACGCGATCCAGTTTCAAGTCAATTTCAGTGAGCATCGTGCCGAAACTGTTGGCACTGGTCACAAGTTTGCCGCCGAAATGGCAAACGTAATGGACGTGGGTGTGCGCGCTGATCACCACGTCGATGGCCGCATCGAAGCGCTCGACCATTTCCTTGAAGCCATTGTCGCTCTCGAAATTGACGCACTCGTCAAAGCCACCGGATTGCAAACCGCCCTGATGCCAAAGCACCACGATCGCTTCAATGCCCTGCGCGCGAATCTGCGGAACCAATGCGTTGACCGTCTCGACCTCGTCGCGAAAACCGAGGCCCTTGGTACCATTGGGTTGAACGAGATTTGGCGTGCCGCGCAAGGTCATGCCGATAAACGCCACCTTGATGCCCTCGAATTCCTTGAAGCCCCACGCGGGAAACAGCGGCTTGCCGGTGGATTCCTCGATCACATTGGCGGCGAGGAAGGCGAAGTTGGCCCCCGCAAAGGGCGCGCGGCCCTCGCAATCGGGCTGCCCGGTTTTGTCATCGACCTTGCAGCCGCCATTTTTCAGGCGCTTGAGGTGCGTAATGCCGTTATCAAATTCGTGATTGCCGATCGCGTGGAAATCGATGCCGACCAGATTCATTGCTTCGATCGTCGGCTCATCCTTGAACAACGCCGATAACAGCGGTGTGGCACCGACCATATCGCCCGCCGACACCATTGCATGATTTGGGTTTTTCGCTTTCAGACTTTGCGCGAGCGCTGAAAATTGTTCAATGCCGCCAGCTACTTCGAATCGAAAGCCGGTCGATTTGCTCGCATCCGCCACCGGCACGCGCAAGCCGGGCGTTTTCAGGTTGCCGTGAAAATCATTGAAGGCGATGAGTTTCACGTCGATCGTGGCTGTGGCACTCGATGTACTGGTATCGCGGCCAGGTGTGGCGCAGCCGGCGGCGACTAGGATTGAAACGCAAACCAGCGGTAACAGCACTCGCATCATGGCAGCGACTTTCGCGTCAATTGGGAAATTCCGCCACATTTTACGCCACGCCGCGCAGCACTCCGAGTGCTCCGTTGCGCAAACCATGCGCGCGCGTTCCCCGGTATGATTCCGCCTTCTCTTTCACTTTTCCGCACATCCAGTCGCGCGCCAGGAGCCACTTTCCATGCCACTTGCCCTGCAAAGTTTGATCGGTTTCATCGTCCTGTTTGCGTTTGCGTGGGCGATATCCGAGAAACGAAACGTCATCAATTGGCGCACTGTGTTCGGCGCGATAGTGCTGCAAGTGGCGTTGTTTCTGTTGCTGTTCAAGTTTCCGTGGTTCAAGGAAATGAGCGCGGTACTGAACAACGCCCTGAATGGATTGGCGGACGCGACGCGCGAAGGCACCAAGTTTGTGTTCGGCTATATCGGCGGCGCGGACTTGCCTTTCAAAGTGGAAGACGGCAAGAGCCCGTTCGTGCTGGCCACGCAGGCGTTGCCGCTCATTGTGGTGGTCTCGGCACTTTCGTCATTGCTGTTTTACTGGAAGATTTTGCCCGCGATCGTGAATGCGTTTTCATGGGTGTTGCGGAAATCGATCGGCGTGGGCGGTGCCATCGGCGTATCGACCGCAGCCAATGTATTCCTCGGCACGGTCGAAGCGCCGATGTTCATCAAACC
>JANOKK010000803.1:0-1555 GCA_031419255.1 Betaproteobacteria bacterium | reverse complement strand
GCGGCTGCGGCTGCAAGATCGCGCCGGCAATTCTCCAACAGATTATCTCCAAGTCCGGCAACCCGCTGATTCCGAAAGCGCTGCTGGTGGGGATCGAGACATCGGACGACGCAGCGGTGTATCAGATCAACGACACGCAGGCAATCGTTGCGACCACCGATTTTTTCATGCCCATCGTCGATGATCCCTTCGATTTCGGCCGCATCGCCGCCACCAACGCAATATCGGATGTCTATGCGATGGGCGGCACACCATTGTTCGCGCTGGCGCTGGTCGGCATGCCCATCAATACACTGCCACTCGATACCATCAAGAAAATTCTCGATGGCGGCGAATCGATTTGCAAGGCGGCGGGCATTCCGATTGCGGGTGGCCATACGATCGATTCGGTCGAGCCGATTTACGGACTCGTCGCCATCGGTATCGTTAATCCAAAAAATCTCAAGCGCAACGCCGGTGCGAAAGTCGGCGACAAATTGGTACTCGGCAAACCGCTTGGCGTCGGCATACTTTCCGCCGCACTGAAAAAAGAAAAACTGAGCGAAGATGGCTACGCCGCCATGATCGCATCGACCACTAAACTCAATACACCTGGCGTGAAGCTCGGGCAAATGGAAAAAGTCACCGCGTTGACCGATGTGACAGGCTTTGGCCTGGCGGGACATTTGCTGGAAATTTGCCGCGGCTCGCGGCTCGGTGCCAGCATTGAATTCGCAAAATTGCCGATCATGCCGGGCGTGATGGATCTCGCGAAACAAGGATATGTAACCGGCGCATCTGGAAGAAATTGGTCTGGCTACGGCGATGATATCCATTTCGCCGCAACGTTTGGCGACGATGAACAGAACCTGCTCACCGATCCACAAACGTCGGGCGGGCTACTGGTCGCGTGTGATCCGTCTGCCGTCGATGACGTACTCGCCATTTTCAAGTCTGAAGGATTCGACGACGCAGCCGTCATCGGCGAGATGATACCGGGTGCCGCAAAAGTGACAATCTCCTGAATTGAGAAACTCAAGCACTGACGCGCCTTTCCGGCTGAAAGTGTCTGGAAAAGCCCTTCGATGCTGGTGTTTTGTGAATTGACAATCGCGGCACTGTAGATTCCGAAGTACTTCCCACTTTTCTAAAGACGGATTGGGGGAGATTTTCGGTCGTCACTGCGCCAAAAAGGCCGAAAATCCTCCTCAATCCTCCTCTTGAAACGAGGAAGTGCTCCGCAAGAAACTCTCAACCTTCGATATCTCGAATTTCAACAAGCACGTAAGGACGCGAAGATGACAAGTAGTATGAGTCGCGCAAAAGACACATCGTCCTGAAATCCCGCATGAGAAAACAACATGACTTCAAACAACACTCGGCATTTAAAACAGGATGCTGCGCGACCGCAGGATTTACCAATTGCAGACGTACTGCGCGATCGCTTTTTGCGTATTCGGCAAGTCACCGAAGGCCTGGCGGCCGAACTGTCCGACGAAGACTGCGCGCTTCAATCCATGCCCGACGCGAGTCCAGTGAAATGGCATCTCGCGCACACCAGTTGGTTTTTTGAAAC
>JANOKK010000802.1:0-2671 GCA_031419255.1 Betaproteobacteria bacterium | reverse complement strand
CTGAAGGGCAAGAAAATTGCCCACGCGTCGCCCTCATCGAACTCCGGCAATCTTGCGCCGCGCTCCCTGTTGCCCGCCGAAGGACTCGCGCCAGACAAAGACTACAAGCCGCTCTATTCAGGGAAACACGATCAATCGATCATGGGCGTCAACAGTGGCGATTACGATGCCGCCACCATCGCCGACGATGTGCTGGAACGCATGTCCAAGCGCGGCGTGGTGAAAGCGGAAAATTTCCGCACGCTTTTTCGCTCACCGCCTTTCATCACCTCAAGCTTCGCGTACGCGCATGATCTCGATCCAGCACTCGCGACAAAATTGAAAGAGTGCTTCATGAATTACAAATTCACCCCGGAGATGACGAAAGAATTCAATGGCGACGACCGCTTTCACGCGGCCAATTACCAGCGCGATTGGGCGGTGGTGAGAAGAGTCGCTGAGGATACCGGCACGGCATTCAATCGCGTCGCGTTTGATCGGGAGAATGCGAAGGAGGCGGAGGCGGAGGCGAAGAAGAAGTAGATATAGCAATCGAATTGAGCAATATTCGCGGGAGCTTCCCCCTGCCCGTCATTCCGGCGTAGGCCGGAATCCAGCCCATCGTTTGACAAATGAGTTACGCCGGACTGGATTCCGGCTCGGCACAACCCTTGTGGTTGTTCGCCGGAATGACGGGGTAACAGGCGAACGATCACTGGCAAACACAAGCACCGGTGCGCCTTTCCGGCCTCTTTCGCCCCGAAACCGCCGCCAAATGGCGTTCTACGCTTTCTTATCCACCGCAAACACCGCCTCGGTCGGCACAAACGCGTCAACGTCAATGCGCACATAGCGCACGTCGATCACATCCAATTCTTCGACCCCACCCGGTGCGCGCAATACCACCGTATCACCCGGCCGCGATTTCATCAGCGCGCGCGCGATCGGTGAAATCCAACTGATGTGATTGCGTTTCATGTCGACCTCATCGACGCCGACGATGGTGACAGTATTCACGATGTCCTTCTGATTGGAATACGACACCGTCGCACCAAAAAAAACTTGCTCGGCAATGTCCGCATCGCGCGGGATTTCCGGATCGACGACTTCGGCAATGTCGAGCCGCTTGGTCAGAAATCGCAAGCGCCGGTCAATTTCACGCAGGCGTTTCTTGCCGTATTGGTAGTCGGCATTCTCGCTGCGGTCGCCATTTTTCGCAGCCCATGAGACTGCAGCCGTGACCGTAGGGCGATCTTTTTTCAGCAAGTAGTCAAATTCTTTTTTCAGGCGCTCATGCCCGCCCGGCGTGATGTAGTTTTTGCTGCCAACGGGCAACGGCGACGCGCTTTCTTCGCCATCGTCATCGTCGGCATCGGAATCGCTTTCCCTGGTGAATGCCTTGCTCATGACAATGTGAGTTGCTGCAAAAATTGTTTGATCCCACCCAACAGCATCTCGATTGCAATCGCGGTAAGTATCAATCCCATCAAACGCTGGATCGCTTCCATGGCACGTTTGCCTAGCCATTTTTCAATGCGCTCGCCCATCGCAAGCAGTGTGGCCGAGATCACCATCGCCGCCGTCAACGCGCCGATCCAGATGCCGACTTTCGCCGGTTCGCGCGAGACCATCAGCATCACCGTCGCGAGTGCCGAGGGGCCCGCAATGAGTGGAATCGCCAGCGGCACGATGAAGGGTTCCTGTTCCAGCGATTCGCCGAACACCGCTTCCTCCGGCTTGAACACCATGCGGATTGCGATCATGAAAAGAATGACGCCACCAGCAATCGAGAGAGATATTTCCGACAAGTGCATTACGTCGAGAAACTGCCTTCCGCCGAACATAAATGCAAGCAGGATCAGATACGCGATCAGGCATTCGCGCAACACCACGCGCACGCGGCGCGCATGATCGACTTGCTTCAACAATGACGCGACCACCGGCAGATTGCCAAGCGGATCCAGCACCAGGAACAAGAGGACAAAAGCGGAAATGAGGTCTGCGTTCATGCAGCATTTTAACGTGGCGACCTGAGGCAATGCTTTCCGGTCTTCTCCATACGCCCTGAGGTATCGAAGGGCTTCTTGCATTGATGCCGTTCGATACCTCAGGGCGAACGGGTCATTTGCGGCTATCCGAAAAGTATTGCGACCTGAGGCACCGATCACGGTACCTATTCGCGAGTGCCACGTCGGTGCGGTTACATTCCTCAAACACACTTCGCTGGAAAATTCATCGGTAAATTGATGCTTATCAAAATGCCGTTCGCCATGCGGGTTAGTGTAGGACAATGCTGCCAAGCCCTAAATTCACCTTATATCCACTTGGAGAAAACCAACATGAAAGTTCTCGTTGCCATCGATGGCTCAGACATGTCGCTGAATGCGCTGCGCTACGTCATTTCGCATCACGCCATGTTCGGAGCCGAGCCGGATGTGTTGCTGGTTAATGTCCATCTGCCGGTACCCTCCCCGCGCGCGAACGCGATCCTGGGGACGGATGTGGTCGAACAATATTATCGGGAGGAAGCTGAAGTCGCACTCGCGCCGGCGCGCGCGTTGCTCGCGGGAACGCCGTGCAAAGTGACCGAACGCGCGATCGTCGGCCAGCCGGCCGAGCAGATCATTGCCGCCGCGAAGCAACACGATTGCGAGTTGATCGTATTGGGAACGCACGGCCGCGGCGCGATCAG
>JANOKK010000801.1:0-2775 GCA_031419255.1 Betaproteobacteria bacterium | reverse complement strand
GACGACGGCTCGATCGAGGTCGTCACCGGGCCTTATGAATTCAGCAATGTCAAGGCAGCGCTGGAAAAAGCGGGCTTCAAAGCGGAGTTCGGCGAAGTGACCATGAAATCGACCAACGAAACTGCTCTCACAGGTGACGATGCGGTGAAGATGCACAAATTGCTCGATGCAATCGAATCGCTCGATGATGTGCAGGATGTTTATACCTCGGCGATGATGGATGAGGCGTAGGGTGCGGGCGGGCGGTCGCAATTGATGGGCGCAATGTTGGATGCAAAACAGCGTGCATTGAGGCTGAATATTCCCGAAACCATCGAGACCGCGCGCATGATTTTACGTGCCGCAAAATCGGGCGATGGGCCTGAGTCGTTTGAGGCAGTCACCGAATCCGTCGCAGAACTGACGCCTTGGATGCCGTGGGTACACCCTCAGCCGACGCTCGACGGCTCGATCGAATTTCACACCAGCGCCGAGGCTAAGTGGGCGAGCCGCGACATGATCGATTTTCAATGGTGCGACAAAAACACCGGCAGGTTGATTGGCAAGGGCGGCTTTCACACCATTGCTTGGGATGTGCCAAAACTGGAGATTGGCTATTGGGTGCGCACATCAATGGCGGGAAACGGCTTTTGCGCGGAAGCCGTGAGCGCACTGGTGACTTTCGCAAACCGCGAACTCGGTGCCAAGCGGCTGGAAATTTGCAGCGATCCACGTAACGCGCGCAGCCGCAACGTCGCGGAACGCTGCGGCTTCACGCTCGAAGGCATTCTGCGCAAAAACATGCGCGACCCCTACGGTGGCTTGCGCGACTCATGCGTATACGCGCTCATCCTCGAATGAAAATACTCGGCCTCGATCCGGGATTACGCATCACCGGTTACGGCGTGATTGAAAAGACCGGCGCGACGCTGACCTATATTTCCGGTGGCTGCATTAAATCACCCGACGGCGAATTGCCGGATCGGCTGAAGAATATTCTGAATTCGGTGCAGGAAGTGATTTCGCGCTTCAGCCCCGACGAAGTTGCGGTGGAGAAAGTCTTCGTCAACATCAATCCGCAATCGACCTTGCTGCTCGGACAAGCGCGCGGCGCCGCCATTTGCGCCGCCGTTTCACGCGATCTGCCGGTATCGGAATACACTGCGTTGCAGGTCAAACAAGCGGTGGTCGGCAACGGCCACGCAAAGAAAGAACAGGTACAGGAAATGGTCAAGCGATTGCTGAAATTGCCGGGTTATCCCAGCCCGGATGCCGCTGATGCGCTGGCCTGCGCAATCTGCCATGCGCATGGCGGGCTGCTTGGTGGGATGAGTACGCGAGGGTACCGGGTAAAGGGTGGGAGGTTGGTGAAATGAGTGCGGTTTGGGGTGCGGCTTTTCATTTGCGGCGACCGCAAATCCCCCTCAATCCCCCTTTTTCAAAGGGGGAAGTGCGAGTTGTCGCGGCTACCTCCCAAATTGCGCTCCTCCCTTTGAAAAAGGGAGGGTTGAGGAGGGGTTTCGTGTCCCGTGGGAGACGCCTGCGAAACGGCGGCCCCATGCAGGGGGCTGCGCGGCCTGCAAGGTGGGAGGGATTTGCGGTGGTCGAAGAAAAACTGCGGCCCCGATACTCAGCCTCGCCAAAACCCGTTACGCCCCGCGGAACCCCAACATGATCGGTCGAATTTCCGGAGTCCTCCTCGAAAAAAATCCGCCACAAGTCGTCGTCGATGTGGCGGGAGTTGGTTATGAAATCGATGTGCCGATGAGTACCTTTTACAACTTGCCAAAGCTCCACGAAAAAGTGGTTTTGTTTACGCACCTCGTCGTGCGCGAAGACGCGCATTTGCTTTATGGTTTCGGCACTGAGGCCGAGCGCGCCACATTTCGCCAATTGTTGAAAGTGAGCGGGGTCGGGCCGAAAGTCGCACTTGCCGTGCTCTCCGGTATGAGCGTGAATGATCTTGCGGAAGCGGTCTCGTTGCAGGAGAGCGGGCGCCTTACCAAAGTGCCGGGCATCGGCAAGAAAACCGCCGAGCGATTGTTGCTGGAATTAAAGGATCGCTTGAAAGTTGACGTGCGGATATCGGTGGGAGGTGAGAGCACGGTTTCCTCCGCAAGCGACATTCTGAATGCGCTGATTTCACTTGGCTACAACGACAAAGAGGCGTTGTTTGCGATCAAGCAATTGCCGAAAGAGGTGACAGTGTCGGATGGCATTCGGCAAGCCTTGAAGTTGTTGTCCAAATCATGAGTAAAATCGATCCATGATCGAGGAAGACCGACTCATCGCAGCCACCAAGGCCTCCCCGCAGGAAGAAGCGCTGGAGCGGGCACTTCGCCCGAAATTGCTCAACGAATATGTCGGCCAGGAAAAAATTCGTGGCCAGTTGTCGATCTTTATCGAGGCCGCGCGCGGGCGCAAGGAGCCGCTCGATCACACCCTGCTGTTCGGCCCGCCGGGATTGGGCAAGACCACGCTTGCGCACATCATCGCGCGCGAGATGGGCGTGAATTTGAAGCACACCTCCGGCCCGGTGCTGGAACGTGCGGGCGATTTGGCAGCGATGCTGACCAATCTTGAAACCAACGATGTCTTGTTCATCGATGAAATTCATCGCTTGAGTCCCGTCGTTGAAGAAATTCTCTATCCGGCGCTCGAGGATTATCAAATCGATATCATGATTGGCGAAGGGCCGGCGGCGCGCTCGGTGAAGCTTGATTTGCCGCCGTTCACATTGGTCGGTGCCACCACCCGCGCGGGCATGTTGACCAACCCGTTGCGGGATCGCTTCGG
>JANOKK010000800.1:0-2386 GCA_031419255.1 Betaproteobacteria bacterium | reverse complement strand
CCTTCGATACCTCAGGGCGAACGACATTAAGTCAGGCGTTCTCTTTTCCGCCGCAACTCATACGCCTTCAAATGCGTATACGCCACCGACAGCAACGTGTCATCGATGCCATGCTCCCGCGCCTTTTTCAACATGAAACCGACGATTTGATCGGCCTCTATCGGGCCTCCGCCTTCGAGGTCGCGCAGCATTGATGCGGTGAGCGTTGATCCGGTTGAGCTGAGTACTTTTTCAAAGCGCTCGACCACACTGGCGCGCGGCGGGAATCCTTCGCGCGTGATGACCGCAACGGACGCATCGATGTAGCACCGAAGCAATGCGGCACCGTCGGGTGTGGCAAGGATTTCGCCGATCGGTGCGCGCATCAGGCAGGTCATCCCCGCGAGCGTCGACAGGAACGCGACCTTTTCCCACATGTCCTGCATGACGTTGTCCGACACTTTCCAATCGGCCGTCGTTTTCGCGAACGCCTCGCCCAGTTTTTGTGCGGCATCCACCTGCGATGGTTCGCGCGCGCCCCACAAGATGAATTGCATGTCCGCCAGCGATTTGACGATGCCGTCTTGGGTGAGCGTCGCCGCAATTTGGCATGTTCCACCCATCACGCGCGCCTTGCCGAACACCGAATCAAGCGTGTCGAGATGCGAGATGCCATTCAGAAGCGGCACCACACAGGTGTGCGGTGTCATCGCCGGCGCAATCGCTGCGATGCTGGAATCGAGGTCGAATGATTTGCACGAGAGAATGACGATGTCGAATTCCGGCTTGACCTCATTGGCAAGGATCGTCTTAACCCGCAGCGTGACCTTGTCTTTCGGGCTCTCGATCATCAGTCCATTTGCGGCGATATGTTGCGCGCGTTTTTCGCGCACCAGAAACGTGACATCCGCACCTCCCTGATGCAAGCGACCACCGAAATATCCACCAGTGCCACCGGCACCGAGTACCAAAATTTTCATTTCAATCTTTCCGATTTTCGTTGAATCCAATATCGATTATTTGCGCGACACCGTGGCACGCAAATGCGCCTCGGCGGCTTCCAGCGCGCGGTCGCGATTGAAAAGAATATCCTCGCGGGTGCGCAGAATTTCAATATCCGGTTTGACGCCATTGCCTTCGATGCGCGTGCCTTTCGGCAATACAAAACCGACTTCGCTGTAAGCCAATTGGCCACCGCCGGGCAAATCAGCGTAGCCGAGATAGCCGAGCAGACATCCGCAGGTACGTCCGCCAATGACAGTTGCGCGACCGAGATCCTGCAAGGTGCCCGCAAAAATTTCCGACGCCGAGGCGCTGCTGTCATTGGTGAGAATGATCAACGGTTTCGCGTACGCGCCAGGCTCGCCGCCGATTTCGGTGTCGAGTTTCATCACAGTGATGAATGCCACCTTGATTGGCTGCCCGGTGCGCGTCAAAATTCTGGCACCCTTGGATTTCGCAGGGAGAAATTTAGACATAAGTGTATTGGCCATGCCAAGCGCGCCGCCGCCGTTGCCACGCAGATCGATAATCATTGCGGGCGTATCTTTAAGGCGTTCGATGGCAGCCAAAATGCCGCTCTGCAATTCACCGACAAACCCGGAAAAGCGCAGATAGCCGTGCCCCGAAGGCAATACCCGTGAGACGGTTTCCGGCGGCGCGCGGAGGCGGCGGCGTTTGATGGTGGCGCTAATGTCTTCGGTCGCACCGGTGGCCGCGTGCCGCGTGAAGGTCATTGTTACGCTGCTCTCGAGTTCGCCCGCACTGATTGCACGAATCGCGCCGCGTGTGCGTGCCCAAGGCGTGGAGGAATCGCGCGCTTCGGTAAGCAGGCGACGGTAGCGCATCGTCGCCGCTTCGCCATCGATCGTCTTGATCGCCATCCCCGGTCGCACGCCGACCCACCATGCGTCCGATTGCGGATTTACCGCCGAGACAATTAATTCGCCGTCTAAATCCAGCATGCCAACGCCGAGCGAATGCGATTCATGATCGCGTTGTTGCGCCGCCTGCTTGGGGCCATGTACGCGCGTGTGTGAATCCTTCAATTCGCCGGCCATCCGATCAAGCCGATCCCAGTAATCGTCTTCGCTGACGGCGGCCATGATGCGCGGTTCGTGCCGCGCGCGGGCGGCCCGCCAATCGACACCGTGTAGCGCGGGATCGTAGTATTTCTCGTTGATCGTATTCCACACATACTCGAATGCGGATTTTCGCCAGTCAATAATCGGGCCATCAACGACCGACGTCAAATTTGCGTCGTAGGTCTGGGCGTTGCGCCGACCAATGATGTTGTTGGGGTCTAGCACGGCACAACTTGCGAGCAGCGCGCAGGCGATGAATACCGTCAATCGTTGAATGAACATATCAGGAATAATTAATTTGAGAAGGGTCTGATCAAGTCCTT
>JANOKK010000799.1:0-2645 GCA_031419255.1 Betaproteobacteria bacterium | reverse complement strand
GGGCAAACGCATGTTCAACGAACGCAAAGCCGCACAAGTTGCCGCTTGGTTCCTGCGCCAGAGCAATGGCAGCATGGCGCATCTAAAACTCATCAAGTTGATGTATCTCGCCGAACGGGGTGCAATGGATAAGTACGGCTCGTTGATTACCGGCGACCGCTTTGTATCGATGGATCAAGGGCCCGTGCCTTCTCTGACACTGAGCTACCTTAACGGCGAGAAGCGCAACGGCACGGATGGCTGGGATAAATGGATCAGCGACAAAGCAGACCATCAGGTCGCACTCATGGAGCGCGCGAAGACCGCGCCGCTTGATGAGTTGAGCGCGGCTGAGATTGAAGTCCTTTCTGCAGTCTGGCAACGCTTTGGGCGTATGAGCAAGTGGGAGTTGGTTGACTATTTGCACGATGCAAAGAATTGCCGCGAGTGGAAGGATCCGGATGGGTCATCGGTACCGATTTCCTATGGGCAGGTATTTGAAGCCCTTGGGCGCACACCCGAAGACGCCGCCATTCTTGCCGCGCGCATTGAGGAACAACGCCAGATCGACAAAGTACTTGCGTCGATCTGAGCATGTTTTTTGTCGTCAAGCGCGCGACGCTGCTGATTGCATCAGGCCCGGCAAGCGATCCCAATAGAAAACACCTTTTCATTTGCCTGACCGACGCATTTGGTTCCGGCAAGGAAATGTTGATGGTTTCTGTCTCCACGCATCGCATCGGCCTTCCGGCCGATGACACCTGCCATCTTTTTGCAGGGGATCATCCGTTTATCAAGCACAAGAGTTTTATCGACTATCGGAACGCGAGAGTTATCGAAGCGGATAAGTTGGTAAAGGGCGAGCGTCAAGGATTGTTTGTGGCGATGGACCCGCTGGAATCCTCAGTGTTCGCGCGCGTTTGCTACGGACTCACGCAGTCGCCGTTCACGGCACCGAAGCATCTTGACTTTTATCGACGTGCAACTGGACATGAATAGCGAAATTGCAGTCGGCCAGTTTTTGCCGTGGTCAAGCCACTCGCGAATGATATTTCGTGGTTTTCGTTAACTGAGCTGAAACGGCTTCAATCATGAGTACTCTATTTGTTGCATGGCAGTCGCCTGCGCCGACGCGGGCGTGGTTTCCAATTGGGCGCTTGGATGCCGAGAACAACGCCAAGTTTTCATTTGGCTACACACGAGGTGCGCTTGACGCCCAGCGGGAGTCTGGCTTTAAGCCGCTGGTGTCGTTCCCAAAATTTGAGGATCGCTATGAATCGAATGAGCTGTTTCCAGTTTTCAAAAATCGCGTACTGGATCCGGGTAGAAAGGATTTCGCAGAATATTTGGGTTGGCTTGATCTTGATCCAATGCACACAGATCCAATCGAAATCCTCGCGTTGACCGGCGGCGAGCGCCAAACCGATAGTCTTGAAGTATTCCCGAAAATCATCAAGCATGCGGACAATTCGTTCACATGTCGTTTTTTCCTGCATGGACTTCGTCACGTTTCTGAAGCGGCACGCATGAGGGCGACGAAATTGCGGGAACGGGAGCCGCTGCAAGTGGCCATCGAGCTGAACAACCCGGCCACTGAAATTGCAATTCAATTGCAAACCGCAGACTGCCATTTGATCGGATGGGCACCACGGTACCTTGTTGGCGACCTGCTTGACGCAATTCAAGTGCATCCTCTAGTGGAGGCAACGATTCAGCGAAACAATCAGATTGCCGCACCGTTGGCGCGACGAGTCCTGATTGAGCTTAAAGGCCAGTTACCGCAGAACTATGAACCAATGACTAGCAATCAGTTTCAACTGATCGCGGCATAAGGCTCCACTTTTGACCGAGAAACGTCGGCGGAAATTTGTGCAAGCGTGGACATACCTGTTCAGGAAATACATCCGGCAGGTAGCAACAGCTGACATCACGGGTCGTCGAACACCATTTGTTGCACCAGACAGACTGAAAATGGCCGAAAAGCCCCGCCAATGCGGGACTTTCAGTACCTTCCCGTCAGCCCCAACGCCACAAACGGCGGCTCACGCCCGCAGAGTTTTTCGAGCATGATGAGTTCGCTGTCGTTGTGGTTCACGAAGCCGGCGTTTTCCACTTTCATCACGCCGCCGCGGTCATCGAGCCACACCGGGCTTTCGTGGTGGGTGGTCTTGATGATCTTCGATTGCGCCATGCCGACGCCATCGATCGCGGCTTCGCCGTAACAGAGGCAAAAATAAGTACGCGCGTCTTGCACCTCGATATAGCAGCCGGTGCCGCGAATGCCAATCGTTGCATTGGCCGCGCGAACTCTCACGCCGCTGTCACTGCGTTTGGCAAATACGGATAGCACTTTGCCGGTTGAAATCAGCACCGTCTCCAGCACGCCCGGTTTTGATTTGCTTTGCTCGAATGTGACGTTGGTGCCGTCGCGCAACAGGTAGGCATCCTTGCCCACCACGACCACCGCGAGACTGTCTTTGCCGGTAGAAACTTTGTCGCCGGGATTGACGGCACTACCGACTTTCGCATCTTTTCCGTTGATGGTGGCGCTACCGGTGAGCGACTGAATGCCGGACAGCACCGGTGAATCGCCTTTTGCGAGCGCTTCTTGAATGTAGCCGGAAATACCAGCGGGACCGAGCAGGCCGAGTGCGGCGAGTTGTTTG
>JANOKK010000798.1:0-5171 GCA_031419255.1 Betaproteobacteria bacterium | reverse complement strand
ATCGACGCCGGCATGGCCGCGACTTCAATTTCAATTTCGCGGTCGTCGAGTTTGTTTTCGCGCAGCATCTTGCGGAATTTCTGGCGGGTGCTGTTGTCGTCGCCTTCGATGGCGTCGGCCTTCGCGTAGAAATCGAAGTTGCGCGCCTGTGGCAGCAGCACATCGAGTACGCGTTCCTCGGCGCTATCTTGTGCGAGATGCCGGACTTTTTGCGCCTCGACTTCGCGCGCCTGCTTCACCGCGATTTCGGCGAGGTCGCGGATGATCGAATCGACATCGCGGCCGACGTATCCGACCTCGGTAAATTTAGTCGCTTCCACCTTGAGGAACGGCGCATTGGCCAAGCGCGCGAGACGCCGCGCGATTTCGGTCTTGCCGACACCGGTCGGCCCGATCATCAGAATATTTTTCGGCGTAATCTCGTTGCGCAGCGGCTCGGCCACCTGCGAGCGCCGCCAGCGGTTGCGCAACGCGATGGCAACCGCGCGTTTGGCATTCGCCTGGCCGACAATATGTTTGTCGAGTTCGCTGACAATTTCTCTTGGGGTCATCATTTTTTTTGGGTGACGGCTGATCGTGGCGGGTTACGGGTTAAGCGTGACGGGTGACGCGTGACGGTTGAGGCGTGACGAGTGACGGGTGACCGGTGAAGCGTGACGGGTGGTTCGTGACAAACGAGAGCGCGGTCAGAACGTCACCCGTTACCCGTCACGCTTCACTCGTCACCGCATCCCTATCATTCGAGCGCTTCAATCGTGTGGTGTTGATTGGTGTAAATGCAAATATCGCCGGCAATGGTCAGGGCTTTTTTGACGATGTCGACTGGTGTGAGTTCAGTGTTTTGCAACAGCGCTTGCGCGGCCGCTTGCGCATAGGCACCGCCGGAGCCGATGGCGAGCAAACCAAGTTCCGGTTCGAGCACGTCGCCGGTGCCGGTGATAATCAGTGAGCTGGTGCGGTCGGCGACAGTGAGCATCGCCTCCAGGCGCCGCAGAATGCGATCAGTGCGCCAATCCTTCGCGAGTTCGATCGCTGAACGCATTAAGTGGCCCTGGTGCTTGTCGAGCTTGGCTTCAAAACGCTCGAACAACGTGAACGCATCGGCCGTGGCACCGGCGAATCCGGCCAGTACTTGATCTTTGTGCAAGCGGCGAATTTTTCGTGCGGTCGCTTTGACGATGATGTTGCCGAGCGTGACCTGACCGTCGCCACCCATTGCGACATGGTTGCCTCGCCGTACTGAGAGAATGGTGGTGCCGTGGAACTGTTGGGGTTCGGTACTCAAAGGATCAAGCCGCTTTCTTGCGCATCAGGATTGCGTGCTTGGTCATGCCGAACACCTCAAGCAATGCTGCCGTCAGCTCATTGAGATTGGAAAGAATCACGCGCTTTTGCGCGAGGTGGATGCTACGGATAGCTTCAAAGAACATACCGGCCGCCGCAAAATCGATGCGCATCAAGTTGCTCATGTCGACCAGCACTTCTTGTTTTGACGACGCGTAGGTCGACAACTGTTGCAGTATTTCTTTGCTGCCCGAATTGATGACACCTCGCAGCGGGAATCCCACCGGCGACACCGCTGGCGTGCCCGCCGGCGCAGGGTTGGTACCTTCGGGGCCGGTCGGACGCATGACCACTTCCCACGGCGGCGGCGACATTTCGTAGGCCACCGCGTATTCCAAACCCAGCTCCTCGTACTCTTCGTTCTTGCCATCGAGAATATAGAGTTCGAACAACAACGACCAATAGCCCAAGCTCTCACCGAGCGGTTTGCCGGCGGCATCGTTAATGCTTTTTTTCAACATCGCGGCAAAATCATCGAAGCCGTTGAACCAGATCGGAAACTTCGAGCGGCGCAATCGTTGAAACACGATCGACATCAGCTCGGCCTCTTCGGACAACATGCCGGATACTTTTTCGAGGCCGATGCGGCAACTACCCATTTCGGTCGAGAATGCTTCGAGCTTGTCGATTTCGCCGAGCAATGCGCCATCCATCGCCGGCGTCAGGGCAAAGAAATCCTTGCGCTCGCGCTTTTCCTTGCGGCGCGGGTCCCCGGCATCGTCCACCGCAGCCCATACCGGCGGGGAACGCTCGAATTTCACCGTGAACAGCATCGAAAGTGAATCGAATTCTTTGCGGTTGTGCGTGAGCTGGTAAAAATCAAACAGCATGAGCCAGGTGCGGATGCTGTCCTTGCCCTCTTTGTTTTTCAAATGCTCCTTGAGCGTTTCCTGTGCCGCGTCGTAGCAATCGGCAGCGTAGAGTATCGCGGCCTCATAGAGTGGTGGAAAGCTGGTTGCGTCGCCCGACAATTGGTCACTGCTGAAGCCGCCCGAGGACATCATCGCGGCTTTTGAAGGTGCGACCGGCGCGGCTTGTGCAGAGGCGGCCGCTGGCCGGAGCGCAGCTGGCTTGCCCGGAGTCGATGTCGCCATTGCTAGTTTTTCACCGCTTCGGCGTCAATCAGCCGATAGTAGAGTGACGAATCATTCACCAGTTCGAGCCGTCCGGAAATGACGATCGGATCCCAATTCGAGTACTCCACGGGTATCTTGGCCAATACTTCAATCATTGAATCCGGCCCTTGTGAAAGGCAAAACGGGCAGTGAGTGGGTAGCGGTGAAATCAGAAAGTGTTTTTGCTTCAATGTTGTCGAGAGCGGCAGCACAAATCCATATACCTTCACCTGCTGGCGATCAAGTTCTTTGAGTTTCGCGCTGAATTCGGGGCGCGATGTAGTCTTGCCATTCTTTTTTTCCTCGACCAGCTTTACCTGGCGCAGCAATTGCCAGGGAATGGTGCCAGCGGGCAACGGGTCTTTGCCGAGGTAGCTGAACAATTGCTCGTCCGGGATTTTGCCGGCGTCCGAGCTCGCGGCGACGGCGGCACCATTGCTCGCCACACATGCCGCCGCCAGCACGCACGCCGTAGCGATGCGACGCAGTTGCAACGTCGAATGCGCCAACAAAAAATCCCAACCACGCTGCATGCCCATTTCATCCTGAAAAGAATACTGAATACGCATCGACTTACGCGCGGCCCAGCAGTTCCGGCACTGCGTCGCGATACGCGCGCCAGGCGGGAAACAAGCCCGCCGCCATCGCCAATGCAAGCGCCGCGCCGATCACCCACCACTCCGCCGCGATCCATGTCCAACCGGTGAGGCTCACGCGATGCGCGTCGCCGATTGACCGACCGATCCACTCAGCGCCTGCGTGACCCAGCAGAATCCCCAGTATAACGCCCGCCACCCCCAGCGCCACGCCCTGCGCGAGGATGGTGAGGAACACAATACTGCGATTGGCACCTAGCACTCGCAATAGGGCGAGATCGGCACGCCGCTCGTCGAGTGCATTCATGAGACCGATGAAAATTCCCAATCCCGCACAAATCATCATGATCGCCGCGAATAATTTCAATGCTGTCACGCCAAAACCGAGCAAGGCGAAAAGGCGCGCCGTTTCCAGCGCGGGTGATGCGGCCTGCAATCCGCTCACGCTATTCACGTGGCGCGGGAACGTGGCCGCCGCGAGCGGACCTGCGTATTGAATCAGCAGTGCAGTGATTTGTTTTTCGTCGTCCGCATTTTTTGCACTGGAACTCGCGGACGGTTTGTCTTCCTCATGCGCGTGCATCTGCCAAATGCTCTCAAGACTCGTGAGTATTAGCCGATCAACGACCGCGCCAGTGGGTTTCAAGATGCCGACAACTTCAAACGGCGCAATGGCGTGCCTGCCGCCGCCTTCGCCAAGACCGTGCGTGCCAGCGAATTTATCTCCAAGTCGCAAGCCGGTGCGCGCTGCCACGTCCGCGCCGATCAGCGCTTCCAGGGGTTTCGTCCATGCACCTCCACGCTCAATTGCGGCACCGTAGAGTTCGAGATAAGCGGGCGTGGTGCCAACGATGCGATACGCGCGAAAACTATCGCCCAGCGCGAGTGGTACCGCACGTTTCACCGCGCGCTCGGACGCAATCTTGTCCGCCTCCGACATCGCGATATTGCCGGTAGGCGCGTCAACATGAAACACCGATGACAAAATCAACTGCAATGGACTGCCTTTCGCGCCCACCACCAGATCGATGCCTGCCGCATCGCGCTCCATGCGATCCTCGGCCTGCGACAACGTGAGCAGCATTGCGACGACTGTCGCGATACCTAGTGCCAGCAAGATGATATTGAGCAGCGTCGCGAACATGCGATCACGCAAATAGGCCAGCGCGAGTGGCAATGCCGTGCCGAGGGTTCGAGAAAATGCGCTCATGCCAATTCGCAAACCTGATCGAAGCGTGCCTTGATGCGTGCGTCGTGCGTGGCCACCAGCAACGTCGCGCCATGCTCCGTCGCCTGATCGAAAAGCAATTGAATCGCGGATTCGCAATTCGCATCGTCCAATGCGGCGGTCGGCTCATCGGCCAGAATCAATGCGGGGTGGTTCACCACTGCGCGCGCAATCGCTACGCGCTGCGCTTCGCCTTGCGAAAGTTCACGTGGATAGGAGCGACGCTTAGAGGCGATGCCAAGTGTTTCAAGTATGGCGTGGATGCGCTTGTCATCAACGGCACCGCCTGCAAGTTTTTGCGCGAGCCGCAGATTGGCTTCCACCGTCAACGCCGAAATCAAATGCAGTCGTTGCATGACGAAGCCGATGTGGTGACCGCGAAAATGATCGCGCTCTGTTGCAGTGAGATTGTCGAGGCGTGTGCCATTTACGCGTACCTCTCCGGCAAGCGGTAACGTGATGCCGGCGACAATATTCAACAGCGTCGTTTTGCCGCAACCGGAAGGGCCGAGCACCAATGTGTGCTGACACGGTGCGACCGCGAAACGATCCAGCGAAAGCACCGTCTTGTCGCTGTAGCCCGCGCGAAAACCCGTGATGTCGATCACGCGAGTCCCGAACTACTTGACGTCGATGGTCGCTTTGCTGCCGTCTGCTTTGTCAGCCATGTCGGCCACGCAATACGCAAGCCCCTCGACAAAAATGCGCTTCGGCAGATTGCGCCCGATAAATACCATTTTCGATTCGCGCTTTTCATTGGCCGCCCAAGGCTTGCCGGGGCTCCCGCCCATGGTCATATGTACGCCTTGAAATATCATCCGATTGTTCTGGCCTTCGATGCTCAACACGCCCTTGTAGCGAAGCATGTCGTTGCCATAGGTCTGGATC
>JANOKK010000797.1:0-2664 GCA_031419255.1 Betaproteobacteria bacterium | reverse complement strand
CAATTGCACGTTGCCTATTCGGCGCGCTTCAAAAAAGGGGCCGCGATCATTTCCGGCGGCCCATACAATTGCGCGGACGGCTCCGTCCTCCACGCGCTCACGCGCTGCTTTGGCAAATTATCCATCCCCGTCGCTGATTTGGTCGCGACCACCCAACAATGGGCCAAGGAGGGTGCAATCGATGCCACCGCCAATCTCGCCGCATCGAAGGTGTATCTGTTTTCCGCCGCCAACGACAGCGTGGTCAAGGAAGCGACCACCACTTCACTACAGACTTATTATCAAAGTTTCATGCCGGCGGCAAACATCGTCCACAAGAAAGACCTTGCGAGTGAACACGCGTTTGTCACCGACTATTTTGGTGCGACCTGTCTCACCCTGGCAACACCATTCATCAACAACTGTGGTTTTGATCTGGCCGGCGCGCTACTGCAACACCTCTATGGTGCATTGAATGCGCGCGGCAATGATGCCGCCGGTAGCCTGATCGAATTCGATCAGGCCGCATTCGTCACCGGGCACGGCATCGGTACCAACGGTTGGGTTTACGTCCCGAAAGCTTGTACGGCGGCAACCCCGTGCCGCCTGCACGTCGCCTTGCATGGCTGCAAGCAAAACGCCACCGACGTCGGCCAGGAATTCGTGCGCAACGCCGGTTACAACCGGTGGGCCGACACCAACAATATCGTCGTGCTCTATCCGCAAACCGGCAAGGGTGCCACCAACAGTTGCTGGGATTGGTGGGGCTACGACGATGCCAACTACGCGAAAAAATCGGCGCCGCAAATGACGGCCATCACCGCGATGATTGACCATCTCGCGCGCGGCACCGCGACGCCAATCAAACGCTAGCCGCCGAATAATTTCAATGGCTCAACTGACCACCACCGACTTGACCATCCGTTTCGGCGGTCATGTCGCGGTCAATGCGGTGAGTTGCGCGTTTCACCCCGGCACCCTCACCGCCATCGTCGGGCCCAATGGCGCAGGTAAAACCACTTACTTCAATCTGATTTCCGGTCAGCTCACCGCCAGTAGCGGCAGCGTTTCATTGAATGGCCGCAATCTTTCAGGCATGTCGCCGTCCGCGCGCACCCGTGCCGGGCTCGGGCGCGCGTTCCAGTTGACCAATCTATTTCCCAATCTGAGCGTGCTCGAAAACGTGCGCGTCGCCGTGCAAGCCACCCGCAACGGTGCGCATCGCCATGGCCTCAATTTGTGGAGCATCTGGAGCGATCATTCGACGCTGACCGAGCGCGCAACCGACATTCTCGAGTCGGTCGCGTTGATCGACAAATCCAATAGCGATGTTGCCAGCCTGCCGCATGGCGACCAGCGCAAACTGGAAGTGGCGATGCTGATCGCGCTCGAATCAAGCGTGTTCATGTTCGACGAACCGACGGCCGGCATGAGCGCCGATGAAATGCCCGCCGTGCTCAACCTGATTCGCCGCCTGCGCGAAGACAAAACCAAAACGATTCTGCTGGTCGAGCACAAGATGGATGTGGTGCGCGAACTGGCCGACCGCATCATCGTGTTGCATAACGGCACGCTGGTGGCCGATGGCGACCCGGCCGAGGTGATCGCCTCACCGATTGTTCAGGAGGCCTATCTGGGCATCGCGAAAGTTTCAGCGTGAGCGAACCGCTCCTCACGCTGACCGGCGTGCATACCCACATCGGTGCGTATCACATCCTGCATGGCGTGGATTTGGCGGTGCCGCGCGGTCAATTGACGATGCTGCTCGGCCGCAACGGCGCGGGAAAATCCACCACGCTGCGAACCATCATGGGACTGTGGCGCGCATCGGCGGGGCGTATCGCGTTTGCCGATAAAAACATATCCAACCTGAGCACACCGCAAATCGCCGGACTAAACATTGCCTATGTGCCAGAGACCATGGGCATTTTTTCCGATCTCACGGTGAAAGAAAACATGCTGCTCGCCGCGCGCGGTGCGAGACGCGCGAGCGACATCGACGACACGCGATTGAAGTGGATTTTTTCGCTGTTTCCGGCGGTGGAAAAATTCTGGGCATATCCGGCGGGAAAATTATCGGGCGGGCAAAAACAGATGCTCGCGGTGGCGCGCGCCATCGTCGAGCCGCGCGAACTTCTCATCGTCGATGAACCGAGCAAGGGCCTCGCCCCCGCCATCATCAACAACATGATCAATGCCTTTGCTGAACTTAAAACAAGCGGTGTGACGATTTTGCTGGTGGAGCAAAACATCAATTTCGCGAAACGATTGGGGGATCACGTCGCGATCATGGATAACGGCCGCGTGGTGCATCACGGTTCGATGCAGATGCTGGCGGAGGACGAAGAAATGCAGCGTTCTTTACTGGGTCTTGCGCTATGAATGGTCGCGATTTCGACTGGAAGCCGCTCGCGCTGGTGCCGGTGTTGGCGTTGCTGGCGTTGCCGCTGATCGGCTCCGGCTCGACCTGGGTGACGCTCACCGTGGCTGGCCTTGCGATGGGCATGATTATTTTTGTGATCGCGTCGGGCCTCACGCTGGTATTCGGCTTGATGGATGTTCTCAACTTCGGTCATGGCGTATTTATCGCGCTCGGCGCGTTTGTTGCGACCAGCGTGCTCGGGGCGATGGGCGACTGGACCGGTTCGCAGGAGTTGTGGCGCAATTTGGTGGCCGTGTTTCCGG
>JANOKK010000796.1:0-6857 GCA_031419255.1 Betaproteobacteria bacterium | reverse complement strand
CGATTTTATTGGCCAGGTGCGAGTGGATCTTGTTCGCCATAGCGTTTTGCGAGACGACGCAGAAAAACCAATTGCTCGTCGAATCGGCGGCAACTGAGGCAAATGTACAAATGCTTCTTCAGGTCTTCCTGCTCGACGGGCAGCAACGTCATATCCTGTTGCCGGCTCATCAAACGTGCGGCCTCTTTGCACGATAATTCCGCGGCATTCGTCATGGCTCCTCCTTGATCCGCCAGTTCCAATTCAACGCCCTCTTTCTTCCTGAAACCAGTTACGGTCAAGACATTCGCGCAGCGCAAGGCGCGCACGATGCAACATTACCCAGCAATTGGACGCGCTAATGTCTTCTTCCTTACAAATCTCGTCGGTCTCGACGCCCATCACTTCGCGCTTGAAAAATACCCGGCCGGCGGCCTTGGGCAATTTATCCATGCAGCGCTCGAAAATCTCGAAAAATTGCTTTTGTTCGAGCGCCCCGTCGGGGTTCGCCCATTCCGCCAAACGCGGATTCCAGTGGCCGGTGTCATCGAACAGGCGTTCCATCCATTCCGGATCGGCCGAATCGTCACTCTCGGATGCCGTTGTGAAATGCGCGCGTTCACTAATGACGCGACGCTGAAAATCGATGATCTTGAATTTGAGAATCGAAGTGAGCCAGGTGCGCAAGCTCGATTGCCCCGAAAAGCCGCCGGCGCCGTCGAGTGCGGCAAGCAAGGCCTCCTGCACAACCTCCTCGGCTTGCGAGGCATCGCGCAATTTCGCGATCGCAAAGCGCAGCAGATAGCCACGGTGACCTTCGATCTCGGTGAACAAAACGGCGACGCGATCCGGGGGGTTGAACTTTTTCTTTTCGGCCATAGATACGTTTGCTTGTGCGGTAACCCAGTCTACAAGAAAACGTCTTGCACCCATTTCGCCGTCTTGAAATTCCAACTTGTCGCGCCCATCTATGGATTGCCTCAACAAACCTTTCAAGGAGCAATAAATGAACACACTCGTACGCTTGAACAATCGCCTCAACCCCAACTGCGCTCCCTATGCGCTCGGTGTCGATGACCTGCTCGCCGGATTCCTCCGCCCGATTCAGGACGCCACGCGCGAAGCGGCGCATCCCATCCGCATCGATGTCTCGGAAGACGCCAACGCGTATCGCGTTGCGGCGGTACTGCCCGGTGTGAAAAAAGAAGATATCCACGTGTCAGTCGATCAGAACGAAGTCACCATCGGTGCGGAAGTCAAACGCGAAACCGGTATCAAGGATGGTGAAAAAGTCTTGCGCAGCGAGCGCGTCTATGGGAAATCAACTCGCGTCTTTGCGCTGGGACAGGATATCGACGAAGACAACGTGCAAGCGAAATATGCCGACGGTATTCTTTCGCTGGTGCTGCCGAAAAAAGCCCCGGTCAGCGCGAAGCGCGTGACGATCGAGTAATCGTTTAATCGGCTTTTCCCTCGCAGGCGGGGTGTGAGGCGGGGAATTCGCGGAGCATGCTCCGCGCCCGCCGAACGCCATGACGCTGTATCGGCATGGCCCAATGTTCAGGCGCCGTGATGCGTGCTGAAAATTAGGCCCCCGCCAGCGCGGGGGAAGGTCGAGTTTATTTGCAAATATCGATTCAAGCACTGCCAGCAAAATCGATTTGCCGCCACGCTTCAAACACCATCACGGCAACTGAATTCGACAAATTCAGGCTGCGCATTTCCGGGCGCATCGGCAGCCACACACGGCGTGCGGGTGGGATGCCGGAGAGAACCTCTTCCGGCAATCCACTCGTTTCCTGACCGAACACAAACGCGTCGCCGCGCTGATATTCGATTCGATCATATCGTACGGCCTGCCTGGTTTCGACCGCGAATATTCTCGATGCCGAGAGTGCCGTCATGCACGCTTGCCACGACGCGTGATGTCGGACATCGGCGAACTCATGATAGTCAAGGCCTGCACGTTTGACGCGCGCGGCGTCCCACGTGAATCCAAGTGGATGCACCAAATGCAGCGTGGCACCGGTATTCGCACAAAGGCGAATCACGTTGCCGGTATTGGGGGGAATTTCGGGTCGATAGAGGACGACGTGAAACATGCGTGCCGCTACTTCTCGAAAGCGCTGTCAGCGACGATTGGCCCGCGATCCGCGTGACCATCAATCACTTGAAGCCGATCTGCGCGCGCGAGTACCCAGGCGCTGACACGCCGCGCGCCGGCTTTTTTTAGCGCGCGTGCCGCTTCCGACATCGTGGCCCCCGTGGTCATGACATCGTCGAGCAGCGCAACATGAAGACCTGCGACCGCACCACTCTCGCAGACAAACGCGCCGCGCACGTTTTTGTAACGCGCCTCGCGATCAAGCCCCGCTTGCGGTGGGGTATCGCGAATTTTCAGCATGCCGCGCGGCGCGTAGACAATACCGAGATTGTGCGCAACGCGCTCGGCAAGCACAGCGGATTGATTGAAGCCGCGGGTCGCAAGCCGTCTCGCAGCAAGCGGCAAAGCGATGATTCGATCGGGACGCGCGTCAGATTTGGCATTCGCACGGACGGCCGCGATCATGGCATCGGCGAACAATTGCGCGAGCGCCAGATTCTCGTCGAACTTGAATGCCTGCACCAATCGATCGAGCGGAAAGCGGTATTGAAATGCGGCAATGGATGCGTCAAAGGCGGGTGGATCGGCAAGGCATTCGCCGCACACCAGCGCAGATGGCGTCGGCGCGGCGCAGCGCGGGCATGCCGTTCGCGTGGCAGCGGGCAAATCGCGGCGGCACGGGCCGCAAAGACTTGCCGGGGTGCCGATTCCGCAGAGCGCGCAATCCTGCGAAAAAATAGCACCGAGGGTTGGCGCCCGAAACAATGTGAAAATATGAACCGCCTTGCAGAGACAAAAAAAGAGATGACGCGGATGCCGATATCCTATGCGATAGTCGGCAAAATTTCCCGCTGCCGGCGCAATAAATATTCCCGTTCCGCCGTGTTTTTCACCAAGGCAAGCGCACGATCATACGCCGCACGCGATTCAATTCCACGGCCCGCACGCCGCAATAAATCCGCCCGCGCCGCATGCAACAAGTGATAGTCGTCGAGTGCGCCATCGGCCGCAATCTGGTCGATCCAGGCCAGGCCCGCGTCAAGCGTGGTGGCCATAGCGAGTGCGACCGCCGCATTCAGTTCCACCACCGGTGTGGCCATGCGACGCAACAGTGCGCCGTACAGCGCGGAAATTTGTCGCCAATCGGTGTCCACTGCCAAGGCGGCGTTGGCGTGCAAGGCGGCGATCGCGGCCTGAATCTGATATGGGCCTGGTTCACGTTTCAGCATGGCGGAATCGAGCAAAGCGGTAGCTTCGACGATGAAGGCACGATCCCAGCGATTCCGATCCTGCTCCTCCAGCGGAATCAACACACCATCGGCAGCGGCGCGCGCGCTGCGACGTGAATCCTGAAACAACAACAGTGCAAGTAGACCGAGCGCCTCGGCTTGGGTTGGCATCAGCGAGGCGAGCAGGCGCGCAAGCCGGATTGCCTCAGTGCACAAATCAGGCCGCAACAAATCGCTGCGCTCGGTCGCGGAATAGCCTTCGTTGAAGACAAAATAAATCACCGCGAGCACCGTGGTCAGGCGCTCTGGCAAGGCATCGGCGGCGGGTATTTCGTAGGCAATTCTGGCTTCGGCAATTTTTCGTTTGGCACGCACCAGTTTTTGCGCGGTGGTGGCCTCGGGTTCGACAAACGCGCGCGCGATTTCCGCCGTGGTGAGGCGGCACAGCGTATGTAGCGCAAGTGCCACTTGCGCCGATTGCGCGAGCGCCGGATGGCAGCAGGTGAAAATCAGCCGGAGTTGATCGTCGGCCACACCGGATGGATCCGCATCCGCCTCATCGGCAATTGGTGCGGCCATTGCGGCGAGCAAATTTTCGCTATCGGTTTGGGTGCGCCCATCGCGTCGCAATGCGTCGAGGCCGCTACGTTGCGCGACCGTCGTGAGCCACGCGGCGGGGTTCTCCGGCACGCCGTCGCGCGGCCAGCGTTCCAGCGCCTTCGCATAGGCGTTTTGCAGCGCTTCTTCCGCGAGTTCAAAACTGGACAGCCGCCGGATCAATCCGGCGAGAATGCGCCCGCCATCGCGACGATGAATCTCGGCGATGGCGCGCGCAAACATTGCTGCGGGTCAGACCTGCGCGTCTGCCTGATTTTCCGTTAGCGGTCGAATTTCAATCGAGCCACCCTGCGCAGACGGAATTTTCGCGGCCCATTTGATCGCTTCGTCAAGATTGGCGACGTCGATCAAATAATATCCGCCGAGTTGCTCCTTGGTTTCCGCAAACGGGCCATCGGTGGTCATCGCTTTGCCGTTTCTGACACGCACCGTGGTTGCCGAGGCGATCGGTGCCAGCTCCGAGCCGCCACGCAAGGCACCCGAGGCCGCGAGTTCTTTCGAATAACTTTCGTAGGCCTGCATGACCTTGGTTATTTCGGCTGGCGGCATCGAGTGCCAGCTTTTTTCATCGCCATATATCAGCAGCATGTATTGCATGGAAGTCTCCCGGAAAATTGAAATATTGCACGACAAATGCCGTACGCATCAATGACGAACGAGGCGACGCAAAATCGACATTCAACAATACTGGATTGATAAATATTTTTCGCTCAACAACGGCTCAGCCCGGAGAATTGCCTATCATTTAGGCATTTGTCGCCAATGAATGGTTGCAAAAATTGACATATCCGCCCGCATTGGCAATGATGCCATGTTTGCCCGAATCGACATGTCAGGAATTGCATTCATGGATCAGCCGCATGCCGCGCTCCCCGCGTCGCCCAACCCCTCGTCGTCGCAAAGAATCGCGATGCCTGCTTCACGACATCCACCCGACGATGACGCCCTGTCGCTCGACACCATCGAGGCATTGTTCGATATGCCGTTCGCTGATTTGATGCTTTGCGCGCAAGGCATACATCGCGAACATCACGATCCGAACAAGGTCCAACTCTCGACGCTGCTATCTATCAAGACCGGCGGCTGTTCGGAAGATTGCGGCTATTGCCCGCAGGCGGCGCGCTATCACACCGGCGTGGACAACGAAGCAATGCTGGATGTTGCCGAGGTCGTTGCCGCCGCAACACTCGCGAAACAAAACGGTGCCTCGCGATTTTGCATGGGTGCCGCGTGGCGCGGACCGAAGCATCGCGATCTCGATGGCGTGCTTGAGATGGTTCGCGAAGTCAAAGCACTGGGACTGGAGGCCTGCTGCACGCTCGGCATGTTGAAGGATGGCCAGGCCGAGCAATTGAAGGATGCCGGGCTGGATTACTACAATCACAATCTCGATACGTCGCCCGAATTTTACGGCGAAATCGTTACCACACGCGAGTATCAGGATCGGCTCGATACGCTTCAACGCGTGAGGAACGCCGGTGTGAATGTTTGCTGCGGCGGCATTGTCGGCATGGGCGAGTCGCGGCGTGAACGCGCGGGCCTGATCGCGCAATTGGCGAACATGGAACCTCAACCGGAATCGGTGCCGATCAATTATCTGGTACAGGTTGAAGGTACGCCCCTGCACGCGAAACTCCATGGCGAAAAAGCGCTCGACTGGACCGAGTTCGTGCGCACCATCGCGGTTGCGCGCATTACGATGCCGAAGAGTTTTGTGCGGCTGTCGGCGGGTCGGCAAGAGATGAATGAAGCCACGCAGGCGCTGTGTTTTCTGGCGGGTGCCAATTCCATTTTTTACGGCGAGAAACTGCTCACTACCGGTAACCCGGATGTGGATCGTGATCGGGCGTTGTTTGAGAAATTGGGGATTGCGCCACTTTAGGTTAATTCTATTAACCTCAAAATTTCGTCATTCCGGCGAACAACCACAAGGGTTGCGCCGGGATGACGGGTTTAATAGAAGTACCCCATTGCCAAACTCAAGCACTGGCGCGGCGTTTCAATGGTTTTCAGTCTGATAGGCCCGCCGGTGCTCGGGTTTCGCAAAGTTCTATACCTTGTCATTCTGAGCACCGCGATGAATCTCGCCAAAATGACGCGCTTCCTCCCATTGCAAGATTCTTCGCTGCGCTCCGAATGACAACGCCAGATGCCCCTCGCCGACTACAACGCCCAGCTCTCTGAACTCGCGCAAGCCGATCAATTGCGGGTGCGGCGCATTGTCGATGGGCCGCAGGATGCGTCGATGGTGGTCGATGGCAAACGCGTGCTGAATTACGCGAGCAACGACTATTTGGGACTCGCCAATCACCCGAAAGTGGTCGAGGCCGCGATGCGGGGCTTGAAACGCTTTGGGCTCGGTGCCGCTTCGTCACACATGGTGTCGGGCCATATGCGCGCGCACCATGAACTAGAAGAAAATCTCGCCGACTATTTGACATTGCCGAAGGCGTTGCTGTTCGCCTCCGGCTACGCGGCCAATATCGGTATCCTGACCTCGCTCGCGGGCCGTGGCGACACGATCTATGCCGACAAGCTCAACCATGCCTGCCTGAACGACGGCGCGCTGTTGTCGCGCGCCAACTTCAGGCGCTATCCGCATGCCGACCACGCGAAGCTTGACGCTATGCTCACCGCGACCAAAGATGGCGGCAGAAAACTGATCGTCACCGACGCGGTATTCAGCATGGATGGCGACATTGCGCCGGTACCGGAACTGCTGGCGCTCGCCGAGAAACACGACGCGCTGCTGGTGCTCGATGACGCGCATGGATTCGGCGTGCTGGGTTATCGCGGCAAAGGCGTGCTGGAGCATTTCAATCTGAAGAGCGAGCGGATTGTCTACATGGCGACGCTCGGCAAAGCGGCCGGGGGTTACGGCGCATTTGTCGCCGGACATGAAGACATCGTCGAATGGATTTTGCAAT
>JANOKK010000795.1:0-10289 GCA_031419255.1 Betaproteobacteria bacterium | reverse complement strand
GTCACTGCGGCGATGGATATCATGCTCGACGACCACGGCTACGGCCTATCGCGCCGCCGCGTCACGTTGTCCACCAGCGGCATCGTGCCGAATCTGCAACGTTTGAAAGAACGATGCCCGGTCGCGTTGGCCGTATCACTGCATGCGCCCAACGACAAATTGCGCGATGTGCTGGTGCCGATCAATCAAAAATATCCATTGGTGGAGTTACTTGCCACCATTCGCGATTATCTGGAGGCGGCACCTCGCGATTTTGTAACCTTTGAATACGTGATGCTCGATGGCGTCAATGATTCCGTGCAACAGGCGCGTGAATTGGTCACGCTTGTGGGGGATCTTTCGTGCAAGTTCAATTTGATTCCGTGGAATCCGTTTCCGGATGCACCCTATAAACGCTCCAGCAACAATGCTATCCATCGTTTTCGCGAAGTCTTGCAAAATGCCGGGTTCGTCGTCACAGTACGCAAAACACGGGGCGACGATATCGACGCCGCTTGCGGGCAATTGGCGGGTCAGGTGGTCGATAAAGCCAATCGTGTGCAGCCGGTGAAGTTTGTTCGCGCGGCTGCGCAATCAAGCGCAATATGATGTCCACATCCGAGGGGAATTCGCATTGAAAAATACGCGCATCGGCGTTGTTGCTTGCACACTGGCCTCGGTGTTGTTGACGGCTTGCGTTTCGCAATCGACCATCGAGGTCAAGGTCGCCGAACAGGCTGCGAACAGCGGCCCGATTCAGCGCGCGCAAATTCATACCGAACGCGCCGGCGAATATTATCGGCTGGGAAATTACAGCGTCGCGCTGGATGCGGCGCAACAGGCGGCGAATGTGCTGCCCACGCACGCACCGGCCCACAATATGCTCGGCATCATCTACATGCAATTGCGTGAAGACGCCAAGGCCGCGCAGGCGTTTGAACAAGCCTTGAGACTTGCGCCCAATGATGCGGACATATTAAATAATTACGGCTGGTACGTCTGCCAGCGGCAAAATCCCGCACAGTCAATGCAGTATTTTCGCGCGGCGCTGAAAGATCCGCTTTACAACAGCCCCGAACGTGCGTTGCATAACGCCGGTGTGTGTGCGCGCAAGGCCGGCGATACCGCCACCGCCGAGAGCCAATTCCGCGCCGCCTTGCAACGTCAACCGCTGTATGGGCCGTCACTTTTGGAACTGGCGGATCTGGCCTTTTCTCAAGCCCGCCCTCGAGATGCCGAAGCCATGCTGATCCGGCATATGCAAGTGATGCAGGCCTCAAGCGCGGACGCGTTGCTGCTTGGCGTGCGCATTGCGCGTGCACTCGGCGACAAGATGGCTGAGACTAGCTATATTCAACAACTGCGGCGGCGCTTTCCGGATGCGCCGCAGACGAAATTGGTCTCGGAAAGTCGTTGAGCGCGCGCATGACACGTTCATTACGCACTTTTGCCGCGCCGAATCAGGTACACCATTGATCGTATGACTACCGAAGAACACCCCAAACTTGCCAACACGTCACTGCGTGCCGGCGTCATTGCGTCAAACGACGCAACCGCACAGGCGACGACCCCATTGCCGGTAGAGCCGTCGTCGCTGGACGCATCGTCGGGCGCGTTGCCAGTCACCGTCGGTAGCGTGCTGCGAGAGGCGCGTGAAAAATTGGGATTGTCGCCCGCCGACATCGCCAACAAATTGCGCATGGGCCTGAAGCAAGTCAACGCACTTGAAAAAGCCGACTACGCGGTGTTGCCTACAGGTACGTTTTTGCGCGGATTCGTGCGGAATTACGCGAAAGCGGTTGCCCTGAATGGTGACGAGGTTGTCGCGTTGCTGGAAAAAACCCATCGCAATGCGGCGGCGTTGAATGCGTCGCACGAGGTGGTTCCCAACCAGCAGAACATTAAAGTTCCCGCACTTGGCGGAGAACTCGCGACGCCAAAATGGCGGTTTATCATTATTGGCTTTGTCGTACTTTTACTGCTCGCCGCAGGCTGGTATTGGTGGGAATATGTGCTTCCGCATCGAAGCGAGGGTGGGCGTACCGCCGCCAACGTGACCAGTACGCCGCTGGTTGTCTTGCCGGCGCCGGTCGCCGGTGAGGTGTCGGGTGTGCCGCCCGAGTCAGTTGCGCAGGCTGCGGTGCCGACCGTTGCGGATCAGCCAATCGTTGAGGTAGCTCCGCCGGTGGTTGCGGCCAACGCGTCAACAGTGGTCGATCCAGTGTCCCGTGCCGCGCCGCCAATCGCGCTGCCTCCCATGGTCACGTCGCGTGCGAAGGAAGATGATCGCGAAACCAGCACAACACGCGAACGTACGGTGGCGATGGCGTCGGCAGGCGGGGCTGCGTTGGGTTTTACGTTCAGTGGCGAATCGTGGGTCGAAGTCATGGATGCAAGCGGCAAGAAAGTGCTATCGAGGCGCTTCAAGGCGGGCGATGCGGAAGAGGTATCGGGTCGTGCGCCGTTCACGGTCACCATCGGCAATGCGAGTTCGACGCGCATGGCATTCAATGGCCGTGAATTCGCGCTTGATCCGCATATTCGCGGCGCAGTCGCGCGCGTCGTCGTGAAATGAGCCGCGCCACGGCGAGCATCGTCACCGTGGTCTTCGGCACCATCGTCCTTACCAGCAGGAACCCGCATGTTTGACAACATTGTTCGCCGCCGTTCCAGGCAAGTCATGGTCGGCAATGTCGCGGTCGGCGGCAATGCGCCGATCATGGTGCAATCGATGACCAACACCGACACCGAAGATGTCGCCGGCACCATCGCGCAAGTCGCGGCACTCGCGCGAGCAGGCTCGGAAGTGGTTCGCATCACGGTGAATACGCTGGAAGCCGCGCGCTCGGTGCCGAAAATTCGTGCAGGACTTGACGCACTGGGTCTGTCAGTACCGCTGGTCGGCGATTTTCACTTCAACGGTCACAAGCTTTTGACCGAAGTACCCGATTGCGCAGCGGCACTCGCAAAGCTCAGGATCAATCCGGGCAATGTAGGCCATGGCAGCCGGCGCGATGATCAGTTCGGCGCGATGATCGAGGCTGCGATCAAATTCGACAAAACAGTGCGCATTGGTGTCAATTGGGGTTCGCTCGATCCGGAATTGATCGCGCGAATGATGGATGAAAATGCGCAGTTGGCTGAACCCTTGGCCGCTGACGCGGTGATGCGCGAGGCATTGATCGTATCTGCATTGCAAAGTGCCGCGAAAGCCGAGGAGCAAGGTCTCGCCGGCAACAAAATTATTTTGTCCTGCAAAGTGAGTGCGGTGCAGGATTTAATCGCCGTCTATCGCGATCTGGCGAAGCGCTGCGATTACCCATTGCACCTGGGCCTTACCGAAGCGGGCATGGGATCAAAAGGCATCGTCGCGTCCACGGCAGCGTTGTCGGTGCTATTGCAGGAAGGCATCGGCGACACCATTCGAATTTCGCTCACGCCAGAGCCGAACGGCGATCGCACCAAAGAGGTGGTCGTTGCGCAGGAAATTCTTCAAACCATGGGCCTGCGCGCATTCACGCCGATGGTGGCCGCGTGCCCCGGTTGCGGGCGCACCACCAGCACTTTTTTCCAGGAACTTGCCGAAAAAATTCAAACCTATTTGCGTAACCAGATGCCCGCCTGGAAAGTTGACTATCCCGGCGTCGAGGACATGCATGTTGCGGTGATGGGTTGTGTCGTCAACGGGCCCGGCGAATCGAAGCTTGCGGATATCGGCATTTCCCTGCCAGGTTCGGGTGAGCGACCCGTGGCACCGGTGTATATCGATGGCGAAAAGGCGGTGACGCTCAGGGGGGAGCGCATCGCTGAAGAGTTTCAGTTGCTGGTTGATGAATATGTGAAGAAAAACTATGCCGCGGGTGGTGCCAGAAAAGCCCGCAGCCGCAAAAAAGAGATTCCGATCAAGGTGGTAGCGTAGCGGGCAATTGCGGTGGGGTAATTCTATTTATCCTGTCATTCTCGCGCCCCTAAAGGGATTTCCTCCGATCAACGCGGGAATCCAAATTTCGTAAATAGTTGAGATGCAACGAAAAATGGATCCGCGCGTGCGAGGATGACAAGAATTGTGGGTAAATAGAAGTACCCCCCTGTAGGGCGGACCTGTCCGCCAATCAACGCACGCGACGACGGACGTGTCCGCCCTACAAAATGACAGGGTAAAGAGAGGTACCAGGTGGTCTATAACCAATATTGGCGAGCCTTTCCAGACACTTTTGCCTGAAACGCCGCGCCAGCCCTTGATTCTTACGATTCGACGACGCCGAATCGTGATATCACCGTTGACCACGATTGATATCGGGTGAAAGCCGATTTCAAGCCTCGCCTTTCACTAAAGCCCTGTAAAATAGCGTGTTTTCCGCCGTGCGGGGCATTGTCCTGCGCAATTGTTGCATTTCCCGATCTGTCGCGCATGAGCAAATCCCCGCCATCCCCAAAGACCCTGCAAGCCGTTCGAGGCATGAATGATCTGTTGCCGAACGAGGCACGGCTGTGGCAGTTTCTTGAGGACACGACCCGCGAAGTGTTCGAGCAATACGGCTATCGCCTGATGCGCGCACCGATTGTCGAGCCGACCGCGTTGTTCGTGCGTTCCATCGGCGAAGTCACCGATATTGTCGAAAAGGAAATGTATTCTTTTATCGACAGCATGAACGGCGACAAGCTGACACTGCGTCCGGAAGCAACCGCCGGCTTGGTGCGCGCGGCGATTGAGCACAATATTTTGTATGAAGGCCCAAAGCGCATCTGGACATCGGGGCCGATGTTTCGCCATGAGCGCCCGCAAAAAGGCCGGACACGTCAATTTCACCAATTCGATGTCGAAGCGATGGGTTTCGCGGGGCCGGATGTCGATGCAGAACAAATTTTAATGCTGGCGCGCCTGTGGGCGCGGCTGGGCTTCAAGGACGTGGCACTGCATATCAATTCGATCGGCGATGCACCTGCGCGCAAGGCGCATCGCGACGCACTGGTGACGTACTTTGAAGCGCATCTTGATCAGCTCGATGAGGACGCGCGGCGGCGTTTGCACACCAATCCGCTGCGAACCCTGGACACCAAGAATCCGGCCATGCAGGACCTTGTCAGCGCGGCACCGAAATTGCGCGATTATCTGGGCGACGACGAAAAGCAGCACTTTGATGGCGTGACGCAATTGCTCGATGTGGCGGGCCTGACCTACATGGTGAATCCGCGTCTGGTGCGCGGTTTTGATTACTACAATCGCACTGTCTTTGAATTCATCGCCAGGGGCGGCGCGGGCAGCAAGAACGACGAATGGGAACTGACCATCGCCGGCGGTGGTCGATATGACGGGCTGATGGAACAATTGGGCGGCAAGCCGGCACCGGCCTGCGGTTTTGGTTTCGGCGTGGAGCGTGTGCTGATGTTGCTCGAAGAAAATCCCCCAGCAATGAAGGAAACACTCGACGCCTACGTGGTGTTTTCGGATGGGCTTTTGCAACAGGCGTTTCAGACGGCCGAAAAACTGCGCAGCCACGGTTTGGCGATTGCCTTGCACGGCACTGCCGATGGCAAGACCGCGAGTTTCAAGTCGCAGATGAAAAAAGCCGATGCCAGCGGCGCGCGCTTTGCTATCATTCTGGGCGCAGACGAGGCGGCGGCGGGTAAAGTCAGCATCAAACCCCTGCGTGTGACCGGCGAACAAGTCATGCTTGGCGTGAACGAGGTGGTCGGCAAGTTGTGTGACGAAGCAACTGCCGGCACCTGATGGCACTTGCCTTGTGGGCAGCATGAAGGGTGAAATTGCGACTCATCGCAAATCACAAATTCAACATTGGTCGAAGTCGATCAAGCACAAAGAGACGGGATAGAAAGCGATGGCTGCATACGATTTGGAAGAACAGGAACGCATCGACGCGCTCAAGGACTGGTGGGACAAATGGGGCAATTGGTTCTATGCCGGCATTGGTGCGTTTGCGATCGGCGTTGCCGGTGTGCAAGGCTTTCGTCTTTACGAGTCCAAACAGCAAGCCGATGCGGAAGTTTTGTTCAAGAGCGTGGAGAAAACTGCGCAGGAAGTTGCCGCCAGCAAAGAGAGCAAGAAACTTAACGAGGCGGCCGCTGCGATGGCAGACAAGTTTCCACGTACTTTTCAGGCGACCGATGCGAAGTTGCTGGCTGCGAAAGCCGCCTTCGAGGCGGGTGATCTCGCTGCCGCAAAGAGCAATTTACAATGGGTGGTGGACAATGGGCGCGACACGTACAAACCGATCGCGCGTATTCGGCTCGCCGCCGTTTTGTTCGACGACAAGAAATTCGACGACGCGCTGAAAACGCTGGATCAGATCAAAGACGAAGGCTTCATGTCTATCGTCGCGGATTTGCGTGGTGATATCTTGGCGACTCAGGGTAAAAAAGAAGAAGCGCGCGCCGCGTATCAGGTTGCCGTCGAAAAATCGAATGACCGCAGTCCGCTAAAACCCATTTCGCAAGCCAAGCTCGACGCATTTGGCGGTATGCCACCAAAGCCGGAAGCGCCGAAGGTCGATGCGAAATCGGCGGGCAAAGATGGCAAAGATGGAAAAGATGGCAAAGGAAGCAAGCCGTGAATCTGAAGAATAAAGTGGCGGCAAATTTTAGTGGTTTATGCGTCGCACGAAACGCTGCTACGGTCGCGTTGCTGCTCGCAACGTCGATGCTTTCGGGGTGCGCGTGGCTAGGCTTGGGTGGCGACAAAAAAGCGGCGGCACTTCCTACCATCATTGGAACCAATGCCGCCTCGCTGGTATGGTCGGCGAGCGTCGGAAAAACCGGTGGATATTTGTTCACGCCCGCTTTTGGCGATCGCATTGTCTACGCCGTAAGTCGTGACGGCGGCATCAATGCGCTCTCCGAAGAGGGTGGCAAAGTGGTTTCCCGGCTGGATGCAAAAACTCAGTTAACCGGCGGCGTCGGCTTCGGCGAAAACACGGTTGTCGTCGGTTCGGGTAAGGGCGACGTCATCGCGCTCGACAGCGCCGGGCGAGTACTCTGGAAGTCCGCGATTGCAGGCGAAATACTCGCTGCACCCGTCGTCGCGTCGGGCAATGTCATTGTGCGCACGGCCGATGGGCGGATCTTTGCATTAAATCGAATCGACGGCAAACGCAACTGGGTGTTTCAGCGCGCGGCACCGGCACTGACACTGCGCACGAGCGCCAGCGTGGTCGTCAATCGCGCGGTCATTTACGCCGGTTATCCGGGCGGCAAAGTGATTGCGCTGGAACTCGACAGCGGCAAGCCAATTTGGGAATCGGCAATCTCGCTTCCACGAGGCTCGACCGAACTTGAGCGCATCGCCGACGTATCGGGTTTACCGGTGTTAGACGATACGAGAATTTGCGCGGCGGTTTATCAGGGGCGCACCGGTTGCGTTGAAACATTGAATGGCAATGTATTGTGGTCGCGTGAAATTTCCAGCGCCGATGGTGTCGCGATCGACGCCAAGCAAGTCTATGTCGCCGATACGGCCGGCAATCTGTTCGCGCTGGATAAAACCAACGGCGCAACGGTTTGGAAACTCGAAAAACTGCAATTGCGTGATCCTGGTACATCAGTTGTCGTCAAAGGCAAAATCGTTGTCGGCGACAAGAATGGGCTGGTGCACGTGGTGTCACCCGAAAACGGTGATCTCATCGGTCGCGTTGAAACCGATGGCAGCCGCGTGGTGTCACTGTTGGCTGGCAGCGACCGGGTCATCGCGCAAACGGACAAGGGTGGCGTGTTCGCCATCGCAGTTAGATAAAAATCGAAAGTAGCGTCCCCGTCGCAATTGACGGCGGGCCGACAATATGAAACCCACCATCGTTATCGTCGGCCGTCCTAACGTCGGCAAGTCCATGCTGTTCAATCGTCTTACCAAGACGCGGGATGCGATCGTCGCCGATATGCCTGGTTTGACGCGCGACCGGCACTACGGCCATGGCCGTGGAGGCTCCAAGCCTTATCTGGTGGTCGATACCGGCGGCTTCGAGCCCGTGGTGACCGAAGGCATCATGCACGAGATGGCCAAGCAGACCTTGCAGGCGATTGCCGAAGCCGACGCCATCATCTTCGTAACAGACGGCAGGCAGGGCCTCACGCCGCAGGACAAAATTATTGGCGAGCGCCTGCGCAAAGACACACAATCGCGCGGCATTCCGCTCACCGTCGCCGTCAATAAAGCCGAAGGCATGGCTGAAGACGTGGTGTCGGCGGAATTTCACGAACTCGGGTTGGGCAATCCCGTTGCCATTTCTGCGGCGCATGGCGAGGGTGTGCGACAACTCATCGAAGACGTACTCGGCTATTTTCCGGATGCGGTCGACGAAGAGGAGCCCGATCACCCCAAGATTGCAGTGGTTGGTCGCCCGAATGTCGGCAAATCCACATTAGTGAATCGCATGCTGGGCGAAGAGCGCGTGATTGCATTTGATGAACCCGGCACCACCCGCGATTCGATCTATATTTCGTTTTCCAAGAACGACAAGCAATACACCATCATCGATACCGCCGGCATTCGCCGTCGCGGCAAAGTGTTTGAAGCCGTCGAAAAATTCTCCGTCATCAAAACCCTGCAGGCAATCGAAGATGCCAACGTGGTTCTGCTGCTGCTCGATGCCCGGCAGGAAATTTCAGATCAGGATGCGCATATTGCGGGCTTCATTCTTGAATCCGGCCGCGCGTTGGTGGTCGGAATCAACAAGTGGGATAACCTGGATGACTACACCCGGGAACGCACCAAATCGGAATATGACCGCAAATTGCACTTTTTGAAATTCGCCAACTTCCACCTGATATCGGCGAAAGACGGCATGGGCGTCATGCCGATGTTTGCCTCGATCGATCAGGCATTTGCGGCGGCAATGGCAAAGCTTTCCACGCCAAAACTCACACGCGCGCTGATCGCCGCCACGGCGGCTCACCAGCCGCCGATGAATGGATTGAACCGTCCGAAGCTTCGCTATGCCCATCAGGGCGGCCACAATCCGCCGGTGGTGGTGGTGCATGGCACCGGTCTCGCGAATCTCGCCGATAGCTATAAGCGCTATCTGGAAAGCGCGTTTCGCGATGCCTTCAAGCTGAAAGGTACGCCACTGCGGGTGGACTTGAAGCAGGCGGCCAATCCCTACGCGGACAAAAAACCGCAGAAATTGACCGCCAGCCAGGAAAACCAGCGCCGGCGAGGGCGGATTCGCTCTAAAAAGATGTTTAGCTGAGGAATCGCCAATTTATTCCCTGTTTTACGGGGTGAAATCGGGTTATTCCGGGCAATGGGCAGGCGAATGCCGATACGGCGAACGCGACGGAACCCTTTGTTGCAGGCAAGGTCATATGAAAAGTAAACCTTGGCGCAAATGCAGGATTGCGATAAAGTAGTTTTTCGGAAATCATACGGATCGCCAATTGTCTTGCAAGCAGGCTATTTCGCTTGATTTTGACCGTTGGCACGCAACTGGAGAATAAGAACATGAGTGGAAAAGGGCAACTTTTACAAGACCCGTTCCTGAACATTTTGCGCAAGGAACATGTGCCGGTATCGATTTATCTGGTTAATGGCATCAAGCTTCAAGGCCAGATCGAGTCGTTTGATCAATACGTCGTGCTGTTGAAAAATACGGTGACGCAAATGGTCTACAAGCACGCCATTTCGACCGTCGTACCTGCGCGTGCGGTAACGATTCCGTTTGAGACGGCCGGCGAGGCCTGACGGCTTCCCGCATCAGTAACGCGGGCAGTCACCGCGTTTTGTCACGATGCGCGTTTCTAATGGGCGATCAGGCTTGTGAATTGCATCCTTGCCCCCATTTGATTTCGCGCGCAATCCGGATCCGACGAGAATTCACGGCCCCAGGATGCCCAACCGATCATCCATGAAACCCCAACACTTCTCGAATCAGCCGACTCGCAGCCAAGCCATCGTCGTCGGTCTCGACTTCAACGACCTGCAGTTCACGGAGTCTCTCGCCGAAGCGGTCGAGCTCGTGATCAGCGCGGGTGCCGGTGTGGCTGAAACCATTACCGGTAGGCGTGCAAGACCCGATGCGGCGACGTTCGCCGGAGCTGGCAAAGTTGATGAAATCGCGGCGGCGGTGGCGGCTCACGACGCCAATCTGGTCATATTCAATCATCAACTCTCGCCGATCCAGATCCGCAATATCGAGAAAATTGTTGGCGTGCGGGTGATCGACCGCACCGATCTCATTATCGATATATTCGCGCAACGCGCACGCAGCGCTGAAGGCAAATTGCAGGTCGAATTGGCGCAAATGCAGCATTTGCTGACGCGCCTCGTCAAAGGCTGGACCCACCTTGAGCGGCAGCGCGGC
>JANOKK010000794.1:0-2494 GCA_031419255.1 Betaproteobacteria bacterium | reverse complement strand
CCCGTGCTGAAATAAATCATTGGCAAGGATGCGTAGATGGACAAAATACAAAGTAGCGGCACACCGCCGCAAGCAAAGCGCGGCAAATATTTAACGCTGGTGTTCCTTCTGGCGTGGGTTGCGGCAGTATTTGTTTTTACATTGTTCAAATTTTCAGGCGGCGGCAGGTGACGATTGACCACAACGAACAGGAGCGCCGGGAAAAACAGAGGAGCGAAAGTCGCCTTACGCTGAAAAAATTGTTGCTGATCGTGCCGGTAATGTTGGTGTTTTGCGCGTCGATGGTGCCGCTGTATCGGCAAATTTGCGAAGTGCTCGGGATCACCGCGACACGCGCCATCGCGGAGAACACGCAAATCGACCATTCCCGGATGGTAAAAGTTGAATTTGACGCAAGCTTGAACCGAAATTTTGATTGGCAATTCACACCGCTGGACAAACAAGTTTTGGTGCATCCGGGTGCCGTTACGACTATTCATTACCGGGTGACAAACAAATTGGCCCATGCCAGCACCGGGCGCGCAGTACCGAGTTTTGGACCGCTTGAAGCGGGGCTTTTTGTGAACAAGATCGAGTGTTTTTGCTTCAATAATCAGACGCTTCAGGCAGGCGAAACGCGCGACATGCCGGTCACGTTTTTTGTCAGTCCGAAACTGCCCAAGGAAATCGGGGCGATCGCTTTTTCGTACACGTTTTTCGACGTGAGCGACGAGCGAAAGAAGTCGTAGTGTGGAATACGTTTAAAGCGGTCTTGTGGGCGTTTCTGGGAATACGCAGCAATCAGGGCTATGAGCAGGATCGGAAGAAATTGAAGGTTCATCACGTGATCGCAGCAGGGTTATTTTGCGCGTTGGTTTTTGTGATGAGTTTGTTGTTCCTGGTGAGAATGCTCACCACCAAGTAAAGGGAGTTTCACGTGAGCACAGCGACTGGCGGATATTATTTTGCCCCCCCTTCCAAATGGCCCGTCGTCGGTTCGACGGCGCTGTTTTTCTTTGCCTCCGGATTGGTTCTCTGGATGAACCAGATTCAACCGTGGGGCGGTGTTTCGCTCGTGATCGGGCTATCGATCCTCGTGTACATGTTGTTTGGCTGGTTCGCGATCGTCATTCATGAAAGCGAAAGCGGGATGTACAACAAGCAAGTGGACACTTCATACCGTTGGAGCATGAGCTGGTTTATTTTTTCCGAAGTAATGTTTTTCGCCGCGTTTTTCGGTGCGCTTTACTACGCACGCGCGTTTTCAGTGCCATGGCTCGGCGACGTTGACAACTCATTAATCTGGCAAGGCTATGAGGGCAGATGGCCTACCGTCGGCCCGTATTTCGAAAAGGATTCTGCGTACTCCTTTGCAACGATGAGCGCCTGGGGCATACCGCTGCTCAACACCGCCCTTCTGCTTACGTCAGGCGCCACGGTCACATGGGCGCATCATGCGTTGAAAGCCAATCAACGCGGGCAATTGGTATTCGCCCTGTTTCTCACGGTCGCGCTGGGTTTCACCTTTCTTGGTTTTCAGATTTATGAATATGCCCACGCCTACAGCGATCTGAATCTCAAACTCACGTCTGGCGTATTCGGCTCAACCTTTTTCATGTTGACCGGTTTCCATGGCTTCCATGTGACGTTGGGGGCGATCATGCTGACGGTCATCTTGTTTCGCTGCATGAAAGGCCATTTCACGCCGGATCATCATTTTGGCTTCGAGGCGGTGGCCTGGTATTGGCACTTCGTGGACGTGGTGTGGCTGGGATTATTTATTTTCGTCTACGTGCTCGTTTAGCGGTTGGGGTCGCCTCCGTGGTCAAACTTGGGGTGCGATGTGTCATGCCGTGAATGTTGCGGGCGCAGGCCTTTGGCCTTTACCCAATTTCACCGAGTGGATCGCTATTTGACGGGGATCCAGCCCATGAAGTAGCCGACAATGATGATGGCGAAAATGGTCACTGACAACGCGACCCGGATCGTCAGTGCGATCACGGTGCGTCGAGATTTCCCCTTGTCCCGGTACATGAAGTACAACCCGCTGAACAGGCTGATCACGACCAGCATCAGCAAACCCACCAGAATAATTTTCATATTGTCGCTGGCATGCGCAATGAATCAATCGCGCGCAAAACGGTCAAAATTGACCCGTTGACAGTCTACCGCCACTTTCCCATTCAAATCCCTCCATGATCAACACCCTCCGGAAGCTGCGGTTTAGTCCCACGCCTGTCCCGACTGTCGCCGCATTGCTTGCAGTGATGTTGACGGGGTATCTCGGATATTGGCAGCAGACGCGCGCGGCGGAAAAGCACGCCATGCAAGAGGAATTCAACGCAAGGGCGGCGGAACCTCCCGTCGTGCTCGATTCTCGAACCAATGAACCGACACTTCGCTATCGCTCGGCGATTGCCGAGGGCGAGTGGCACAGCGAAGGGCAGATCTATGTCGATAATCAGGTGCGCAACGCGATTGCTGGATTTCACGTCTTTACGCCGCTAAAACTTAG
>JANOKK010000793.1:0-2097 GCA_031419255.1 Betaproteobacteria bacterium | reverse complement strand
CAAGGTTGCGCTCTACCAACTGAGCTATTCCCGCATTGGTTGGCATTATAGCGGAAAATCGGGCGGGTCAGAAGCGGTCAACAAATATCGCCATGGCATTGCTGCCGCGAAGCGCCAAAACACGGCGACGTGACTGCGGATTCGCCAAGGCCAAAACCGGGGTTTGCGCTACACTGTCAGCGCAGTTGCCGTCCTTCACGGCCCACCTTGATAATTCCCTCCCCATGGCCACGCCTTCCGCCAAAAATCACGCGCCGCCACCTACCTCCGGCCATGCCGCCGATCAAGGCGAAACCGCCATGATTGTCGATTTGCGCGCCTTTGCCGACAGCATCAGCCTGCCGTTGTCGATCTTCGATCATGGCGGGCGTTTCGCTTACGTCAACCGGGTGGCATGCGAATGGTTCGGGCGCACCGAGGCCGAAATCCTTGGCCAAACCTAGCGTGAGATTGTCGGTGAAAATCAATTTCCGGAAATTCGTGGCCTGGTCGCGCGCGCGTATTCTGGCGAGGCAGTGAAATACGAACGAGATGCGCATTTTGCCGGTCATCCGCCGGGTCGCATTCGGGTCGAGATGATTCCCTTTCGCGATGCCGAGGGCCGCGTCGGTGGCGTGTATGTGGCGATTGCAGACATCGATTCCGATCACCGCTTGAAGGAGGAAATCATTCTCCGCGAGCGTCAGTTGCGATTGATCACCGACAACATCGGCGTACCCATCGGCTACATCAACGCAGACCGACGCATCGCTTTTTTCAATAAAACCAGCGAAGAATGGGCCGGCATGTCGGAGTCCGACGTGATCGGCAAGACTATCGATGTTGCGTTCGGCAAAGAATTGGCCGAATTCGTGGGGCCGTACATGGAACGGGCATTCAAAGGCGAGCACGTCGCTTACGAGCGATTGACGAATTACCCCGCCCGAGGTGCGCGCTGGGTGCGCTGCCGGTTGGTGCCGGATCGGCACGCAGAAGATCAGGTAGCGGGCGTTTATAGTGTGCTGACCGATATCCACGACGACATCGTTATGCGCGAACGCCAGGCGCATCAGGAACGGCAATTGCGTTTGTTCACCGACAATGTACCCGCCTCCATCGCCTACATTGACACCGAACGCCGCTATAAGTTTGTCAACAACACTTTCCTGCGTCAGCGCGGAAAATTCCGCGAAGACGTCGTCGGCAAAACCACCGAAGAAGTCCTCGGCACGGATGCCGCGCGCCTCGCTGATCCTTACGTGGCAAAAGCACTCGCTGGCGAGACCGTCAACTATGAGCGCCTGGTCAATTCAGCCGACGGACAGGCGCGGTGGTTCAGCGTGCGAACCGTTCCAGACAAGGACACAAATGGCCGCGTGCAGGGTTTGTACGTGGTCGGGATCGATATTCACGATATCAAACTCGCGCAGGCGACGCTCGAATCCAGCGAGGCCGAACTGCGCATCGCGATGGACAGCCTGCCGCATCCGATGGTTTACGTAGATCGCGAATTCCGCTATCGGATGGTGAACAAACGCGTCGAATCGATGCTTGGCAAGCCGCGCGAAGAATTGCTGGGGAAAAATTTGCGTGAAGTGTTCGGCGAAAAACGCTTTGCCGAAGTCATGCCATTTTGGCAGCGCGCACTGGATGGAGAAACCGTAACGGTTGAACGCCAGATCGGCACCAATCCGGCGACCATGCGCTGGATGGTGGTGCGCTACACGCCGCGCCACGACAGCGATGGCAATATCATTGGCCTCTATTCGGCGGCCACCGATATCGATGAACTGAAGCGCGCGGAAATCGATCTGCGTCGCGCCAATTGGTTGTTGTCGTCGCATTTTGAAAATACACCGCTCGCGGTGATCGAATGGGATCCGGCGTTTCGTGTGCGGCGTTGGTCGTCGCAGGCCGAAAAACTCTTCGGCTGGCGTGAGGAGGAATTGGCCGGCAAGCACTATCGCGACTGGAAATTCGTTGTTGAATCTGACACCAATCAGGCGGACGCGATGATTGAAAAGCTGATCGGAAAACGCGAGCCACGTGCCACCATTCTGCTGCGCAATCACCGCAAGGATGGCCGTGTCATCTGGTGCGAGTGGTACAACTCAAGCC
>JANOKK010000792.1:0-8321 GCA_031419255.1 Betaproteobacteria bacterium | reverse complement strand
CGTTGCTCAGGATGACACGTATCCTCTGCATTTGGCGCTCGAATAACGATTGGCAAACCAGGAATGAAAAACCCCCAAAAAATCACCAAAGCGGTATTCCCCGTCGCCGGCCTCGGCACGCGCTTTTTGCCCGCCACCAAGGCGAGCCCCAAAGAAATGTTGCCAGTGGTCGATAAACCTCTCATCCAATACGCAGTCGAGGAAGCCGCCGCCGCCGGCATCACCGAAATGATTTTCATCACTGGGCGCGGCAAGCGAACCATTGAGGATCACTTCGACAAAGCCTATGAACTCGAAGCGGAATTGGCCGGCAAAGGCAAGCACAAGTTGTTGCAGGAAGTGCGCGAGATGTTGCCGACGGGGGTGCAATACGTTTATGTGCGACAACCGGAGGCGCTTGGGCTGGGGCATGCGGTGCTATGCGCGAAACATCTGGTCGGCGATCAACCGTTCGCGGTGATTCTTGCCGACGATTTGATCGATACGGGCAATCATGCGCCGGTGATGAAGCAGATGGTGGAGCAGTACGAGAAACATCATGCCTCGGTGCTGGGCGTGGTCAACGTCGAGCGGCACGAGACCTCATCCTACGGCATCGTCGCCTCGACGCCGATCTCGAAAAAATCCGGTGAGCGCGTCTCGAAGGTGTCGGCCATCGTCGAGAAACCGAAACCAGAAAATGCGCCATCGACGTTGAGCGTGGTTGGTCGCTATATCCTCGCGCCGGAAATTTTTGCGCATCTGGAGAAAATTCAGGCAGGCGCGGGCAAGGAAATTCAGTTGACCGATGGTATCGCCGCATTGCTGCGCGCGCAGCCGGTGTACGCCTACGAGTTCGCCGGGCAGCGCTATGACTGCGGTTCCAAGCTCGGTTATTTGCAGGCCACCGTCGCGCTCGGTCTGAAACATCCCGAAGTTGGAAAAGCGTTCGCGAATTATCTGGGCCGCAAATCCTGACCCTGACGTGTCCAAACTATTCCCGTTCGCCCTGAGGTATCGAAGGGCTTCGGCGCATCCAGCCCTTCGATACCTCAGGGCGAACAGTATCAATTTCGGGAAGTGAATTGCTTTTAGTTTCGACGTAAACGGCTACGCCCACACCAACACTACCGCAGGCAATCAATGAATACCCAAGACGCCAAAGCGCTACTCGCCGATTCCGAAATCCTTTGTACCGCCGATGAAGTCAACGCCGCGACCACGCGAGTCGCCGTCGAACTCAACCGCGACTATGCAGACAAGCACCCGCTGGTGCTCGGCGTGATGGGCGGTGCGGTGGTGTTTTCCGGGCAATTGCTGCCGCAACTTGATTTTCCGCTCGATTTCGATATTGTGCAGGCCTCGCGCTATGGCGAGAACACGGTCGGCACGCACCTAAATTGGCGCGTGGTGCCGCGCGACAACGTGAAGGGGCGCCACGTATTGTTGTTGGACGATATCCTCGACGAAGGCATCACCCTCGCGGCGATTGTTGAATTGCTTAAAAGTCAGGGTGCGCTGTCGGTGGAGTGTGCGGTGTTTTGCGTGAAAGATTACGGCGACGCCATCAACACCAAGAAACCACTGAAGGCGAAGTACGTCGGCCTCACCGTGCCGAATCGCTTTATTTACGGTTACGGCATGGACGTGTCGGGTGCATGGCGCAACTTGCCGGCGATTTATGCGAAAAAGGAAAATTGATTTTTTTTGCCACGGATAAAGGCGGATAAGGGCGGATGAAACCGTGGAGCTTTGTCCGCTTTTATCCGCCGCTCAACAACGTTTTCAGATAAGAAACGAAAATGCTCGCAATCATCGGCGGTACCGGCCTCACCAATCTCGCCAATCTTGAAATCACCCGGCGTGAAGTAGTGCGCACGCCTTATGGCGAACCTTCCGGTCATCTCACGTTTGGCCACATCGGTTCGGCGGAAATGATTTTTCTCGCGCGCCACGGCTATGCGCATACACTGCCGCCGCACGGCGTGAATTACCGCGCCAATATTTGGGCGCTGCACGCGGCCGGTGCCACACGCATCATTGCCGTCAATGCCGTTGGTGGTATCGCCGGTGACATGGGGCCGGGTGCGCTTGCGGTGCCGGATCAGATCATCGATTACACGCATGGCCGAAAGCACACTTTTTATGAGAGCGATGAGCCGGTGACGCACATCGATTTCACGTTTCCGTTTTGCGCGCGCGCGCGGCAATTGCTGCTGGCTGCGAGCAAAGCGGTTGCGATGCCGGCGCGCGATGCAGGCACCATCGGCGTTATGCAGGGGCCGCGGCTGGAGACGCGCGCCGAGATCATGCGCCTTGAGCGCGACGGTTGCGCGATGGTCGGCATGACCACCATGCCCGAGGCAGCCTTGGCGCGCGAGAGAAAATTGTCCTATGCGATGCTGGCGCTGTCGATGAACCACGCGGCGGGATTGGCATCGTCGGCAGAAGGCATCAAGTTGCTCGATGCCGACGCAGTACTCGCGGCCGGTATGGAAAAAGTCCGCGTCATTCTCGCGAAGGTCGTTGAAATGCATGCCGCGATGCCGGCGACCGAGCGAGGGCTCGCCTGATGGCCGCTCGGGCGATTTTAAAAATGGGCACGCCGAGCCTCTTCGAGAAATCCGTGCCATGGCCCACCGATAAATTCAACACGCCCGAATTGCACGCGCTGATCGATGACATGAATGACAGCATGATCGCCGCCAGCGGTGCGGGTCTCGCCGCGCCGCAGATCGGCGAGAACGTGCGCGTGGTGATTTTCGAGGTCAACGACAATCCACGCTATCCGAATCGTGAGCCGATACCTTTCACGGTGCTGATCAATCCGGTGCTGTCGCCGGCATCGGTGGCGCTGGAAGAGGATTGGGAAGGCTGCCTGTCGGTACCAGGAATGCGTGGGCTTGTGCCGCGGCATCCGGTGCTTCGCTATACCGGCTTCGATGCGAGTGGCACCGCGATCGATCGCACTGTCGATGGATTTCACGCCCGCGTGGTGCAGCATGAAGTCGATCATCTTGATGGTGTGCTCTATCCGATGCGCATCAGAGATTTGACGAAATTCGGCTATACGGAAATCTTGTTTCCGGAGCTTGTGGATGTGGACGACGATTGACCCCAAACAGATTTCGCTGTCATTCTGAGTGAAACGAAGAATCTTGTCGCGACGAGATCCTTCGTTTCACTCAGAGCCTGCCCCGGACTCGATCAGGGGATGACAGCCGCATCGTTTCTATTGACCTACTCGAAGCGCAGTTATCACGGAAGGAGTTTCACCATGCCCGAAACCATCGACGTAACCCCCATTACAACCTCTACACCGAGTGCTGAGCGCGATGTCTCAGGATCAATGACCATTACGCACGTTCTTTATTTGCTGCACGGTCTGGCACCGTTCACGTTCTGGACGCTCGCGGTAGTCGCCATGTTCATTGGCATGGCGAAGCGCGATGATGTGCGCGGCAGTTGGCTGGATTCACATTACGCCTATCTGGCGAGCACATTTTGGTGGGGCATCTTGTGGGCAATCATTGCCTGGACAATTTTCTGGGTGCTGGGTGTGCTCACGCTTGGCATCGGCATGGTCGTGTTGTGGATTCTCCCGGTGATTGTGTTGATCTGGTATTTGTATCGCGTCATTCGCGGCTGGCTCCGGCTGAATGATCTGAAGCCAGCGCCATAGCACAATTGTGCGTAGAACGCCATTTGGCGGGCGCTTCCGGGCATAAACGCTCGTATAGCCTCGCCAGTGCTAGTGTTTTCATAAATTTTGTGGCGGGACGCCACTTTCGCGCACACCAGACATGAAACTCTCAACCAAACGCGGCATCATCGGCATCGCAATTGTCCTGGCCCTCGCAGGTCTCGCATGGGGCGGCAATGCGCTGCAAAAGAAATTCGCGGCCGGTGACGACAAGCCGCGCTACAAAACGGCCGAAGTCGATCACGGTGCCATCGTGCAATTCGTCACCGCCACCGGCACCTTGAATCCGGTCGCACTCGTTAACGTCGGCACGCAAGTCTCGGGCACGGTGAGTGAGCTGAACGTGGATTTCAACGATCGCGTCAAACGCGGGCAGGTGTTGCTGAAAATCGATCCGACGTTGCTGCAAGCGGTGATCAATCAAAACGTCGCGTCACTCAATGCGGCGCGCGCGCAATTGACGCTTGCCGACAGCAACTACCATCGCAACGCGAAACTGGTGAATCAAGGATTTATTTCGGTGGCCGCACTTGAGCAATTGCGCCAGACGCTCGACGCCGCGACCGCGCAGGTGCAAGTCGCCGAAGCCGTGCTCGAACGCGCCCGCGCCGATTTGGCCAACAGCATCATCCGCTCACCGATCGATGGTGTGATCATCAAACGCACGGCGGACCTTGGCCAGACCGTGGCGGCAAGTTTTCAGACGCCGAATTTGTTCGTGATTGCGCGTGACCTGAAAAAAATGCAGATCGACACCAACGTCTCTGAAGCCGATGTCGGGCTCTTGAAAGACGGGCAGGCGGTGCGGTTTGTTGTGGACGCGTTTCCGGAGCGCGATTTCGACGGCAAGGTGCGGCAATTCCGATTGGCTGCCAACGTTACGCAAAACGTGGTGACCTATAACGTGGTGATCGATGTCGATAATCCCGATGAATTGCTGAAGCCCGGCCTCACCGCACAGGTGCGCATCATCACCGCCAATCGTCCGAATGCGCTGCGGATTCCGACGGCATCGTTGCGCTACCGACCGAGCGATTTTGAAATCGCGATGGATGCGATGAAGAAAAAATTGTCCGGTGGCGAGGCCAAGACTGACGCGAAAAAGGAAGAGAAACCCGCCAGCGACGACAGCACCGACGAGCTCGGATTGCGCACCAAGAGCGGCGAGCGCTTGTATCGCATCTACAAATTGGTGGAGGCGAAAATTCCCGGTAAGCAGGCCGACGCGGAACCGGTCGATGTGGTGATTGGTGTCTCGAACAGCAAGTACACCGAAATCGTCAAAGGCCCACTCAATGCCGGCGACAAAGTGGTGGTGCGCTCGCTGCTCGCGGATCCGACGAAGCAATAATGCAAACTCGTCGCGACGAGCGAGACGCCAATTGAAATCCAACGGCTCAAACATCCGTCATTCCGGCGGAGGCCGGAATCCAGTCCGTCGTTACTCTGTAGATGGACGGGGCTGGATTCCGGCCCGGGCATTGGCCCCGTTTATCCTGAGCCCGTCGAAGGGCAGAATGACGGGGAATTATGCACTTCGTCGGGCCGCGTTGCATGGCTGAAAATTCGTCCGCTCCCCTCGTCCAACTCACCGCCGTCCGCAAAAGCTATTTCTCCGGCCGCGTCGAAACACCGGTGCTGCACGGCATCGATTTCACCATGCAGCGCGGCGATTTTGTGGCGGTGATGGGCCAATCCGGTTCGGGGAAATCGACGCTGATGAATATCCTCGGCTGCCTCGATACGCCGACTTCCGGGCAGCATCGTCTCGCCGGCAACGCGGTGAACACATTGAGCCGCGCCGAACTTGCACGCCTCAGAAACCGCACGCTCGGCTTCGTGTTTCAGAGTTTCAATTTGTTGAAGCGGATGAGCGTGCTCGATAACGTGGCACTGCCGCTCCTGTACGCCGGCGTGGCGCGATCCGAGGCGCGCAAACGGGCCACTGTGCAATTGCAAAAGGTAGGATTGAGCGAATTCGCCAAGCGCCAACCGAACCAGCTTTCCGGCGGGCAACAGCAACGCGTCGCCATTGCCCGCGCGCTGGTCGCCGATCCGCCGCTGATCCTGGCCGATGAACCCACCGGCAATCTCGATACCAAAACCAGCAGCGACATCATGGCAGCGCTCACGGAGCTCAACCGCGAGCGCGGGCAGAGCATCATCCTCGTCACCCACGAGCCGGATATCGCCGCGCATGCGAAACGGCTGGTGCGCCTGAAGGATGGCCTGGTGCTCTACGATGGCCCCGCGCGCGAGGGTTTGCAGCAATGGCAGAACGAGCCGCACGAGGCACCAATGCAGGACATCAATGCGACCGCGCCGAACAGGAGCCCGCCATGAGCTTCATTCAGATCTGGGCAGAATCGTTTCGTGCGATGTTCGCGAACCCCATGCGCACACTGCTCACCATGCTCGGCATCGTCATCGGTATCGCGAGCGTGACATTGATGCTCGCGGTTGGCGACGGCATCAAGGCGTTCATCAACAAACAACTCGCCGCACTCGGCAGCAATCTGGTGATTGTGCAAGCGGACTCGCGCAAAGCGGTCGGCGCGCGGCTGCGCACCGGTACCGTGCAAACCATGACGGTCGATGACGCGGAAGCGATCAATCGTCTGCCGAGCGTGCTTGGCGCCGCGCCGATGCTGACTACGTTTTCGCAGATCTCGTTTGGCAATGACAACAGCAACAATCAGGTGCAGGGCACGACGCCGGTTGCGTTCGTGATCCGCAATTTACGTCTCGCGAAAGGCATTCCGCTATCGGATCTCGATGTCGCGACCGCCGCGCGGGTGGCGGTGCTGGGCAAAAAAGTCGCCGAACAATTGTTCTACAAAACCGATCCCATCGGCCAGCGAATCCGCATCGACAACCAGAGTTTTCAGGTGATCGGCGTGCTCGACAATGAAGGGCAAAGTTTCGATGTCGGCGATATCGGTGAAGTGGCGATGGTGCCGATCTCGACCGCGCGCGTGACGTTGATCCGCACGCCGACGCCGCGCTCGGTGCAGTACATCATCGCGCAGGCGCGAAGTGCAGAGACCGTGAACGACATGGTCGCCGACATTTCGGACCTGGTGCGCGACCGGCACCGCATCCGCGCCGACGATCAGGATGATTTTCGCATCGTGAATTTCGGCGAGTTCGCCAAATCCGGCGAAGCGATCGCGACCGGACTCGCGATTGCGCTCGGCTTCGTCGGCGCTGTGTCGTTGGTGGTGGGCGGCATCGGCATCATGAACATCATGCTCGTAAGTGTGACCGAGCGCACCCGCGAAATCGGCATCCGCATGGCCATCGGCGCACGCCCGGCCGACGTGCTGTGGCAATTTTTATTCGAGGCGGTGTCGATCTGCCTGGTGGGCGGCGTGATCGGTGTGGCGCTGTCCGCCGCGCTGGCCGCAGCGATCACCGCAACCGGTAAATTCGATATGGTGATTGGCGTGAGAGTGGTGGTGATCGCGACGGTGTTCAGTTGCGCGGTGGGCGTGTTCTTCGGGTTTTATCCGGCGAGACGGGCGTCGAAGTTGCAGCCGGTGGAGTGTCTCAGGCACGATTGAGAGCACCCGCCCGCTTGATGTCAGGCCATGGGCCTTGGCACACCGTTCAGCGACCCTTTATCCTAGAAACGGCAGTTGACCGCTATCAATGCCGTGAAACACCGCGCCAGTGCTAGGTTTTCGCTCCCGGCGCGATTCTCCCAATGGGTGAGAGCGCTACGGGTGCGATTGCACATTTTGCAGGCTTCCTGGCAGCGTTGTTCCTCCTAGCAGGGTGAAGCCTGCGTCGTCGCTATTGCCAAATGAGGCCTTGCCAGAAAGCCTGCAAAATGCACACTCACACCCGTCCAACTGCCGTTTCTAGGTTTATCGCGGCCGCGATGATCGGCTTTGCCCACTCTGGTGTAGTGCCCAAGTCTTTCGCATTTTGAACAATGCCACGCTCCAGATGAAGCACTAACCGCAGCACAGGAGTCTTCCCAACGTTGGGATCCGCTTCAACGCTATTGTCGAACACCCGCAACGACGCAAGATGTGGCAGCAGACGGATCAGGTTGAGGCGGCTATGCCGGAAGCGCCGTCGAATGTCGGTTTCGGGAATGTCATGTCCGCCCGCTTTCACACGCGCACGGACACGCGCAATATGCAGTTCCGCGCTCGCCAATCCTGCGTACCAAACGTGAATCGCAAATCCTTCGGCGGCGGCTCCCATCAGCAATTCGGTCATGGTACTTGCGCCGAGCGTGGTCTCGAACGCGAAGTCGAGGCGCTCACGGGTGGCGCGCTCAAGCAATTGTTTGCCGATTTGCCATGCGATGCCGTTGGCTACGGATTGAGTGAGGCCAGGATTCGCCTTCAGGAGTACTTTCGCCGCTTCGTCTGGATTGAAGTATTCCCCTCCCGCTTCGCGAATTGTGGCACCGCCGATGCTACTTTTGCCCGCGCCATTCACACCGGCGAGGACGTAAATTTGCGGCACTCTGGTAGCAGCCATAGATGATTACATATCTATTTCAAAAGTGTGAGGTCATCCTGAACGCAGTGAAGGATCTTGTCATGACAAGATACTTCACAGCGTTCAGGATGACAGTAACAATGAATGAAAAATGGAAAAACCAAAAGTTTTCGCCGCGCCG
>JANOKK010000791.1:0-6576 GCA_031419255.1 Betaproteobacteria bacterium | reverse complement strand
AACCTGCACGAAGTGGGGGATCTCGTCACAACGAGATCCCCCACTTTTTATTCATCGACGGTAGCCCGGAAGAAGCGCAGCGGATTCCGGGGAATTGGCGCAAGTGGCAAAAGCCGCCCCGGAATACGCTGCGTTTCTTCCGGGGTACCGATCACGTTCGGCGTTAGTTTCGGCTTAAGTCAGCGCCAATCGAGAGCCCACTTTAAATTCGGGATGACCGTTTATGACCGTACGCCCGCCAATGACTACAAGCGGTATCGCAATCGGCCTACATGCATGTAGGCGCGTTCCGATACCGAGGCCAGACGGGGCTGAGTATCGTGTGTAGGTTGGCGTGTTCGCACCATTTGCCGCAGACCACCACGGCCCGACTTTTTCAATCTCTTGTTTCAACACTTATCAGGAAAGTTCTCAAATGAAAAATTTCAAATTCAATTCCACCACCATTCCCGCCATGTTGTTGGCGGCATTTCTGGCCACGGCGATGGGTTGCGCCTCGACCCCGACACGCGAAAGCACCGGCCAATACGTTGACGACACGGTCATCACCACGCGCGTCAAAGCGGAAATTCTTGAAGAACCAGGCTTGAAGTCCGCCGAGATCAACGTTGAGACCTTCAAGGGCGTCGTGCAGTTGAGCGGTTTCGTCAGTTCCCAGGCGAGCATCAACCGCGCAGTCGAAGTCGCGCGGGCGGTCAAAGGTGTTTCGTCGGTCAAGAATGACATGCGCGTCAAGGGCTAACCCTTTCCCCGAATTTCTCAGGAGCTGCAAACATGCTTGAAACCGTCGCAATTATCTTGATTATTCTCTGGGCATTGGGCCTGCTCACGTCGTACGCCATGGGCGGACTGATTCACATTTTGCTGGTCGTTGCGATCATTGTGATTCTGGTGCGCGTTATCCAGGGCAGACGCTTGTGACCATTTGATATACGGTGCACGACAGCGGGCGTGGCAATGATGCGCGCCCGTTTGTGCATTGCGCATTGTGCATCGAGCGCCGCCGATGCAAATTCAAACAAGGAAGCACAGACCATGAACGGAATGAAAATGCTGGCGATCGCGCTGATCGTCGGTGGTGCGCTTGCACTGATGTACGGTGGATTTTCATACACCAAGGAAACGCACCAGGCCAAGCTTGGCCCGATGGTGCTGTCAGTTGCCGAAAAAGAGACCGTAAACATTCCTGTCTGGCTTGGCGTTGGCGCCATCGCCGCCGGGCTGGTTCTATTGTTTGTCCGTAAGTAGCGTTGCCGGTCGGCGCTTCGCGCGGCAGCATCCGCCGCGTCCAGGCGATTGCGCGCACTTTGTGCCGGATTTCCTGCACGGGGACGCTCAAATCGGTTCATCATAGTCAGCGTTTGTCCTACGCTATCGGCCGCTCTGTTCGGCCATACTACCGTTGCATCAAGCCATAGTGGAGTTGTGTTTCCGATGATCGATAAAACGCGAGTCATGATTGCGGACGACCATGCGCTGTTCCGCGCGGGTCTGCGAAATTTGCTTGAAGATTCCGGCGAGTTTGAAGTTGTCGCCGAGGCCGGTAACGGCGAAGACGCGCTGAAGGCCGTGCGCGAGCTGGATATTCATGTGACATTGCTGGATTTGTCGATGCCCAAACAAAGCGGGATCGACGTCCTGAAACGCATGAAATCATTGCGTCCGGAGATGGCGGTTTTAATCCTGTCGATGTATCCGGAGGAACAATACGCCGTCAACATGTTGCGGGCGGGTGCGTCCGGTTATCTGACCAAGGAGTCCGCTCCGGAAAAAGTGGTGCTGGCGTTGCGCACGGTGCGCAAAGGCCGAAAATATATCAGCAGCGAAGTCGCCGAGTTGCTCGCCGAGACGCCGGACGCCTCGACCGCCCCGCTGCACGGCACGCTTTCACAGCGTGAGTTCCAGATTTTTTGCAAGTTGGCGGCGGGCCAGAGTGTTTCTGAAGTAGGCGCCGAACTTTTCCTTAGTGTGAAAACAATCAGTACTTATCGCACACGCGTATTGGAAAAAATGGGCATGCATAGCAACGCCGATCTGACGTACTACGCGATAAAGAACGGCATCATCCAGTAGGCATGAATGAATTTCCAGGAAATGAATGTGCACACGCGCGGCGATCCATCGTCGGCAACGATTTTGCAAAGCCTTGACGCATTCGGCGGTGCCGCCGTTCGCGCCCCGTTGCGCGTGTTCCTCGTTGAAGATTCGCCCGAGGTCAGGGATTTGCTACTCGATTATCTGCACGTAGCCGGCGAGGTCGAGATCGTCGGTTACGCGGATACCGAAGATGACGCCGTGGCGGCAGTCTTCGCCAAGCCTGTCGATGCGGTGATCGTCGATTTGAAGTTGCGACTCGGTAGTGGCATGGAGGTACTGCGGCGACTGCGGGAGGCTGGACAGATTCCTGCGCCAACGCTGATCGTGTTCACCAACCACCCTCTGCCGGCAATCCGCGCACGCGCGATGAAATTCGGCGCTGACTTCTTTTTCGATAAATCGATCGACTACGAAAAAGTTCGCGGCACGTTGCTTGCGTTGCGGCAAAAATAGTGATTGCCGCATCGGCACCGAAAACCCGCCCAGGCGGGTTTTTTTACGTGTTGCAAATATGTTTCACGCCGCAAATATCGGCGTCCCGCCTACATGGCAGAAGTCAATTGTCCGATGCAGTTCTCGATGCGGGCCGCGCAAACTGATGTTGTTGCAGGGTCGCGCGAAGTTGCATATTTGGGTTCCCCTGCGGTCTCTTCTATCCCATCAAGGAGTTTCGCCATGCTGTACTACGCTGCGGTCTTTTTCATCATTGCCATTGTTGCCGGTCTACTGGGGTTTGGCGGCGTCGCGGCGGGCGCGACCAGCATCGCACAAGTCCTGTTTTTCATTTTTCTGGTTCTCTTTCTCGTCAGTCTTGTTGCGGGACTTTTGAAACGCTCGAACTGATTTTTTAACCCAACCATGGAGTCACACGCAATGAATATGAACCCAACGAAAGCGACATCAAACGGTGCCGAAGGTCTCGAACGCATGACCGAGAAAGCGCATAGCCTGGTTGAATCGAAAGACCAGGTGGTGAGCGACTTCAAGTCCTTGCTGTCGGAAGGCGAAGCCCTGTTCAAGAACGCGGCTGGTGGCGGCAATGAAGCGCTCGCGGCAGCGCGCGACCAATTCAAAGAACAACTCGCGACCGCCAAGGCGCGCTACTGCGAACTCGAAGAAGCCACTGTGCGTCAGGCAAAGCGTGCCGCGACCGCTGCGGATCAATACGTGCATGTCAATCCATGGAGCTCGATTGCGATCGCCGGCGGCATCGGATTGCTCGCGGGACTATTGATCAACCAGCACCGCAAAGGCTGAACGTGGGGCCGGACATCTCCGGTATGGAAAATGCGAACGCAACGGACGGGCTGGTGACGCACGTCCGTCAATTGGGCGCATCGATTCTGGGTCATGTCGCGATGCGCTTCGAGTTGTTGTCGATCGAAATCCAGGAAGAAAAAGCGCGGCTGGTGAAATTGGCGATCAGTGTCGCGTTTGCGGTGTTGTTGCTGATCGCAAGCGTGCTGCTGGTGGCCATTGCGATACTCGCATGCTATTGGGATACCGTTTACCGCGTACCAGCGGCAATTTCAATTGCGGGCGTATTCAGTCTGCTGACGGTGGTCTGCGCTCTGTATTTGAGCGCGCAACTTCGGCAATCGTCGGCACTATTTGTCACCAGCGCGGCCGAGCTGCAGCTAGACCGTCAGGCGCTCGAACCCCGGCGGATGCCGGCGTGACCGAGTCTGCCGTCCAGCCGTTGACGCCGCCAGTTTCTCTCGCAACCCGGCGCGCCGCCGTGCTCGCGCGTATTCACGCTGCGCGCGCGGAATCGGCGTCCATTGGCGTTCGGTTGGCGGTAGATTTGGAAGCGACCGAGAAAACCCGCCGTTCGCTGGTGGCGGGTTTGAACGTATTGAAAGCCTCCGTCGTGGCAGCAGGCGTGATCTGGAGTTTCAATGCGGCGACCAAGGTAAAGGGTGCTCGCCGCGTGTTCACGATCATCCTGAGTTTGTTGTCAACGGTTCGCGCCCTGCGCAAATTGCAGATATTGGGCAAGCCGGGCATTTCACCCACACTTACCGCGCACGTTGCGCAATCACACGGATAAGAAAATGAAAAAAGCACAAGCAGCGAAAGTTTCGGCTAAACCCGCCCCCGAATTGAGCACCACCGCGACGCTTCGCGCGCACGCACGACGCGGGATCGAAAAAGGTGCCGTGACGGAAGGCTACGCGGCTGATCGCACAAAAGTAGTGAAGATGTTGAACGACGCGCTGGCAACCGAAATTGTCTGCATGCTGCGCTACAAGCGCCACTATTTCATGGCCACCGGCGTTCATGCGGAAGCGGTCGCCACCGAATTTCTGGAACACGCCAACCAGGAAGTCGAGCACGCCGACGCGATCGCCAAGCGCATTGTGCAACTCGGCGGCGAGCCCGATTTTTCGCCCGACACCCTCGTCAAACGCAGCCACGCCGAGTATGTTCCCGGCAAATCGCTGATGGATATGGTCAAGGAAGATCTGATCGCCGAGCGCATTGCCATCGATAGCTATAAGGAAATGATTATCGCCATCGGTGACGACGATTCGACCACGCGCAGAATGATCGAGTGGATTCTCGCGGTGGAAGAAGAACATGCAGATGATTTGGCTGGATTACTAGATGCAGGGCATTGATCAGGCGCTCCCGCAAAGTGCTGCACCGATTCGGGTCGGCGATAACGTCGTCGTTGCCATCGGCAAACCGATAGAGGCTGCGGCACCTGCTGTGATTGCGGAAGGTGCGCCGCTGAACACGGCGTTTGCGGTGCGCCCGCGCGCACGCGGAGCGCTTCCGGTGGTCGGGCTGTTCGCCATGGCGTTGGTCGCGTCGTTGTATTTTGCGTCCGCGATCCTGATGCCGATACTGTTCGGTATGGTGCTGGCGGTGATGCTGGCACCGGTCGTTGAGCGCCTGTCGAGATTACACATTCCGGAACCGATTGGTGCCGCAATCGTGATGCTCGGCATGGTGGGGTTGATGGTGCTGGCGGTGGAATTACTGGTGCTGCCCGCGCGCGATGTGTTGTCGGAATTGCCCGAACAGGTGCAGGCACTACTCGCACATTTACTCGATTGGGTTAGAAGTTTCCGTCTGGGCAATTGGCTTTCGCCGCGCAAGAGTGCGGAACTCACTGATCAGGCCGCCGCAAAGGGCTTGTTGCTCACGGGTGATTTCCTGAAAGCGGCACCGACGTTTATCATTTCCGCCATCAGTGCCGGGCTGCTGGCGTTTTTCCTGTTGTCGTCGGGTGATCTGTTTCTTACCAAACTGGTGCGGGTGCTGCCGACCATTCGCGATAAAGTTCGCGCGGTAAAAGTGGTGCGCACGGTGCAGCATGAAGTAGCGATTTACTTTGCCAGTGTCGCCATGATCAATGCGGTGCTGGGCATCGGCGTCACGCTGCTGACATGGGCGTTTGGTTTGCCGATGCCGTGGTTCTGGGGCGCGCTGGTGGCAATGCTGAATTTCATTCCTTATTTCGGCGCCAGCGTAAGTGCCGTACTTTTGTTGTTGGCCGGCATGGCGTTTACCGACTCCTTTGGGCAGGCGCTGCTGCTGGTGATGAGTTTCGTTGCCATCACTTTCATTGAGGGCCAGTTGATCAATCCGGTGCTGGTGGGCAAGCGTCTCGAACTCAATCACACGCTGGTCTTCGTCGCGTTACTGTTCTGGGGATGGTTGTGGGGTGTCGGCGGCATGTTGCTTGCGGTACCGTTGCTGATCATCATCAAAAAGTTTGCCGACCATACGCCGGGATGGGAAGCCGTTGCCGAGTTTCTGGCGCGACGATGAACGCAGGCGCAAATCTCGGTCGCTGGCGTTCACTTGCTGCGTGGATTGCGTTGTGCGTGATGGTTGGCGTACTGACTGGCCTGTTGTTCAAGCCCGATGGCTGGTACTTTGCCCTGGAGCAGCCGGTCTTTAATCCGCCCACATGGCTGTTCGCACCGGTGTGGACAATTCTCTATGTTGTGATGGGTGTGTCGGCATGGCGTATTGGGTGTTTGCCGGATTCGCCGGCGCGAATGAAAGCGCTATGGCGATTCGCGGTGCAACTCGCACTGAATGCGGTATGGGCGCCGGTATTTTTTGGCCTGCACTCCATCGGCGGCGCGCTCGCGATCATTGTATTGATGGCCTTGGCGATTGTGGTCACGATCCAGCATTTTCATCCCCTCGATAAAATTGCCGCATGGCTGCTGGCACCGTATCTGGCCTGGGTTGCCTTTGCCACGGTATTGAATGCGTCGCTGTATGCGCTAAATGGTAAATTCTGACGTGAGGCAACTCGCAATAGCGTTGCCACGGTTCTGCCTTTAGCATGTAGATCGCCATTTGGCGGGCGTTTCGGGGCTTTTTGGACCTGCGAGGCGCGCCGGTATTGGGGTTTTGAAATGCGCCCCAATATGATTTCAACGTCTGAGCGCTTTACGTACCGCATACTTTTTCTTGATTATTTGTGCTGTCATCCTGACCCCAGACTTGATCAGG
>JANOKK010000790.1:0-1818 GCA_031419255.1 Betaproteobacteria bacterium | reverse complement strand
CCGTACAGGACGAAAGTCAAATCGTTCAAGAGATCGCCGCCCGATGTCGCCCTCATGGCGACACGACGCTGCGTTCGGTGGCCGCCAACGGTCGAAACGCCTCCCCCTTGGCCAGCATCGCCCAGGCCATGCGCGCATTCTTGGCCGCAATCGCCACCAATGCCTTGCCGTAGCCGCGCCGCGCCTGCACCGAGAGCGCCCAGCGGCTCAATCGATCGGTCTTGCTCTTCGCATGCGCGGACGCCAGCACCGAGCGCGTCCCCAGGATCAACAGCGTGCGCAGGTAGCCGTCTCCGGCCTTGGTGATATATCCCAAGCGTATGTTGCCGCCGGAGCCGTACTGGCCCGGCACCAGACCGAGCCACGCCGCCAGTTGCCGGCCCCCTTCGAATTCATGACCGCTGCCGATGGCGGCGACCAGCGCGCTCGCGGTGGTCGGGCCGATGCCGGGCATCGTCATCAGGCGGCGTGAGCGCTCATCGGCGCGCGCGCCCTCGCGCAGCTGCACGTCGTACTCGGCGACACGGGTATCGAGTGTGGTCAGATGGCCGAGCAGATCGCTGATGGTTCGCTTGGCCCAACCCGGCAGGTCTTCCAGCGCCGCATGCGCGCGTTGGCGCACAGTGTCGGCCTTCAACGGCAGCACCACACCGAATTTGCTGAGCAGACCACGGATGCGGTTGATGGTGGCGGTGCGTTCTTCGATGAATCCCTGGCGCACGCGGTGCAGGCACAGCGCACCTTGTTGATCGACGCTCTTGACCGGCACGAAGCGCATGTTGGGCCGCTGCACGGCCTCGCATATCGCGATGGCATCGGCGTCGTCGTTCTTGCCGCGCCGGCCGCTCATGCGATACGGTGCGACGAACTTGGGTGCCATCAGTTTCGGTGTGCGACCAAAGCCGGCGAAGACGCGTGCCCAGTGGTGGCCTCCCGAGCAGCTTTCCATGCGGATCACGCACGGCGGCAGGTTGGCGATGAGCGCTTGCAGTTGGTCGCGTTTGACGTTCGGCCGCACCAGTGCCGGCTTGCCGAATTCATCGACCCCATGCAGCGCGAAAACGTTCTTGGCAAGATCAATTCCCAGATACATAATCGTCATGACTTCCCCTTTTCGAGTTTATTGATGAGTGACTGCATCACCATCTTGGCACTTCGATGTCGTGCGACTTCACTGCCGCTTCCTCGGGACGGGGAAGTCCCTTTCATTCGTTATGCCGCGAAAAACCCGATATCTGCGGAATGATCAGCACCTTGATATGCTTTCCACATGAAGGTCAGCGAAATCCTGAACATGATCCAAAAGGACGGTTGGTATCTTGTTGCCACACGCGGCAGCCATCGTCAACTCAAGCATTCTGCTGTCCTACGTAATAGGCTCCTTATCGCTGAGAAGAATGCGTCAAATTCTGACCAGACTAATGAGAGTGAGTATTATTTCAGTACATAATTTTAATTTTTAGGGTTATTCTATAGGGAAACAGACCAGGGAAAAACAGATTCTGACAAAATTTGTTGTTTACTATGTCCACAAAAAGTTATGTTATGTGCTAGAAAATTAAGACCCATCCAAAGTTGAAGTTGCACAAAATGTAAATTTGAAAGAATTGTCAAGTAGGCAAGGCCTATTACAAATATTTTATTTATGATTATGAAAGGAGAGTATTATTTCTGAGAATGAGCTTGAATGAATGTTGCCCATCAATAATTAAGAGGGGTAGCTTTTCTCTTGTTGCTCTGGGTCTTTTAAATACACAAGTCCATAGAAGGATACTTGATAACTAGGGCTCGGATGTTAAAGAAATATCATATTTTTAT
>JANOKK010000789.1:0-1741 GCA_031419255.1 Betaproteobacteria bacterium | reverse complement strand
GCTTCTCCGGCCCCCACACCTTGAACCACCAATCCTTGCCCCACTCGTCGTCGATCTTGCGCATCGCGCGGCGAAAGTCCATCGCCTCCGCGATCGATTCTTCGACGAGCGCGGTGCCGCCGGGAGGCTCCATCATCGCTGCCGCCACATCGCAGCTTGCGATGATTGCGTATTGCGGCGAAGTCGAGGTGTGCATCAGGTAGGCCTCGTTAAAAATGTGCCTATCGAGTTTTCGCGTTTCCGATTCGCGCACCACGATTTGCGAGGCCTGGGAGATGCCGGCCAACAATTTATGCGTCGAATGCGTGGCGTAAATCATTGCCTCCTTCGGCCGCGGTCGATCTTTGCCGATGGCGTGCATGTCTTTGTAGAACTCGTGAAACGTCGCGTGCGGCAGCCAGGCTTCGTCGAAATGCAGGTTGTCGATATTGCCGTCAAGCAGCCCCTTCAACAACTCCACGTTGTAGAGCACGCCATCGTAGGTCGATTGCGTGATCGTCAACATGCGCGGCTTGGCTTTTTTGTCCTTGATGAACGGATTGGCCTCGATCTTCTTGCGAATATTTTCCGGCTTGAATTCATCGAGTGGAATCGGGCCGATGATGCCGAGGTGATTGCGCGTCGGCATCAGGAAGACAGGGTTGGCACCGGTCATCATGATCGCGTGCAAAATCGAGACGTGACAGTTGCGATCCACGACCACCACGTCGCCCGGTGCCACGTTGGCATGCCACACCATCTTGTTCGACGTGGAGGTTCCGTTGGTCACAAAGTAGCAATGATCGGCGTTGAAAATGCGCGCCGCGTTGCGCTCGGATGCCGCGACCGGCCCGGTGTGATCGAGCAACTGACCAAGTTCCTCGACCGCATTGCACACGTCGGCGCGCAGCATATTTTCACCGAAGAACTGGTGAAACATTTGCCCGATCGGCGACTTTAAAAACGCCACACCGCCCGAATGCCCCGGGCAATGCCACGAGTACGAGCCATCCTGCGCGTAATGCACCAGCGCGCGGAAAAACGGCGGCGCTAATGAATCAAGGTATGACTTCGCTTCGCGGATGATATGGCGCGCGACAAAATCCGGCGTATCTTCAAACATGTGAATGAAGCCATGCAATTCGCGCAGAATATCGTTGGGAATATGTTGCGAGGTCTTGGTTTCGCCGTAAATGTAAATTGGGATTTCGGCGTTCTTGAAACGGATTTCTTCGATGAACTTTCGCAGGTTCAACACCGCCGGATCGAGTTCCGGCCCCGGCGTAAATTCTTCGTCATCGATGGACAAGATGAACGCCGACGCGCGGCTCTGCTGTTGCGCGAATTGCGAAAGATCGCCGTAACTGGTGGCTCCCAGTACTTCCATGCCTTCCTTCTCGATCGCCTCCGCGAGCGCGCGAATACCGAGGCCCGAGGTATTCTCGGAGCGGAAGTCTTCGTCGATGATGACGATGGGGAAGCGAAATTTCATTACGGCTCCTTCTGGGAAATGCGAACTACGAGCGCGGGATTATACGGCAGGGCACTTTCCCTCCGCGCGGGAACACGCGGATTGACACCGAAACCATAGCAATGATTTGTCGCCCCGGATTCATTCCGGGGCCTAATTTGAACCCACGAAACTTGGGCCAAACCGCTGCATTGGATTGGCGCTCGACGGGCGCAGAGCTTGCTCTGCGAATTCCCCGCCTCTCCCCCGGAATGAATCCGGGGCGACATTCAGAATCCTTCATCCGCCCGC
>JANOKK010000788.1:0-4475 GCA_031419255.1 Betaproteobacteria bacterium | reverse complement strand
CTCCAGATCCTCCCGCGAATGTGCGGCGGAAATTTGCGTGCGGATGCGTGCCTTGCCTTTCGGCACCACTGGAAAGCTGAAGCCGACGACATATATGCCCTCGTCAAGCAAGGCATCCGCCATCCGCCGCGCGAGCGCCGCATCGCCCAATATCACCGGCACGATCGGATGTTCGCCCGCAACCAGATTGAATCCAAGTTGGGACATTTCGCGCCGAAAGTGCCGGCCATTGGCGTGTACGCAGTTGCGAAGCTCGGCGCCCTCGGTCGATTGGAGCAGTTTCAGTACCGCACACGATGCGCTGACAATCGCCGGAGCCAGCGAATTGGAAAACAGGTACGGTCGCGAGCGTTGCCGCAGCAACTCAACCGCCTCGCGTCGGCCCGCGATGTAGCCACCCGATGCGCCGCCCAGCGCTTTGCCGAGCGTGCCGGTGAATAGATCGATCTTGTCCGCAACACCACATGCTTCCGGTGTACCGCGCCCACTCGCCCCGACAAACCCGACCGCGTGCGAATCATCAACCATTACTCGCGCGTCGTATTTTTCAGCGAGCGTGCAGATCTCGCTCAGATTGGCGATGATGCCGTCCATTGAAAAAACGCCATCGGTGGCAATCATTTTGAAGCGCGCGCCGGCGGCAACGGCTGCTTGCAATTGCGCCTCCAGGTCGGCCATGTCGTTGTTGCGGTAGCGAAATCGACTGGCCTTGCAAAGGCGAATGCCGTCGATGATGCTCGCATGATTCAATTCGTCGCTGATGACTGCATCTTCCTCGCCAAGCAGCGTTTCAAACAGGCCGCCATTGGCATCGAAACACGAGGAATACAGGATCGCATCTTCGGTGCCCAAAAACGCGGCAATCGCTGTTTCCAATTCGCGATGGCATGTCTGCGTGCCGCAAATGAAACGCACCGACGCCATGCCGAAACCGTATCGATCGAGCCCCGCTTTCGCGGCGGCAATCAGACGCGCATCGTCGGCGAGACCAAGGTAATTGTTGGCGCAGAAATTGATGACTTCAGCGCCGGAATCAAGTTTGATCGACGCGTTCTGCGGCGTCGCAATCAATCGTTCGCGCTTGGAGAAACCGTCGGCCTCGATCTGCCGCAACGTTGCGTCAAGTTGCTGATAAAAATATTCGCTCATTCAGGTTCCATGAAAAACAGATTGCCGTTCACGCAATATTTTACGCCTCACGCGTTTCGACGCGGCCATCGGCGTGCTTGGCAAACCGGCTTTGCTCCCTTGACAATACCGGTGCCTGATCGGGCCAGGGCCAACCGCCAAATTCGGTACGGCGATAGTCGGCAAAGGCTTGAACGATCTCGGCATTGGCGTTCATCACGAACGGGCCATGCTGCGCCACCGGTTCATTGATCGGCCTGCCCTGCAGCAACAGAAATTCGCTCACTTCATTGCCATTCTCGATCGCGACTTCGGAAGACGCGTTCAATTCGATTGCGGCCGACGCGGCGACCTGTTGCCCGTCAATGGTCACGGCGTGCCCCTTGAAAAAATACATCTGCCTGCGGGTGGCAGCACCTCCGTTAGCGGCAGGCAACGTCCAGCGCGCACCTTTCTGCATTTTGATGATCCAGATCGCGACATCCGCGCCTGCCTGCGAGGCCCATGAATTCGGCGGCGCAGTTGCTGGCATTGACGCAGCATATTGCCCCGCAATGCAGACCACTTCCGTTGCTCGCCCGGCATCGTCGGTGACCTGCTGACGTGGCATGTCTTCCGACCACAGCATCGTGAAATGCGCCTCCACCATTTTCAGCCGCGCCGGCAAATTGAGCCAAATCTGAAACAGCTCCAGAGGATTGGCGCGATCTCGCTCGCGCAATGGAAACATTTCGGCATGCACAATGCCCTGACCGGCGGTCAACCACTGCGTATCACCCGCGCCGAATCGTGCCGTTGCGCCAAGCGAATCGGAATGATCGATGAAGCCCTTGCGCACGATGGTGACCGTCTCGAAACCGCGATGCGGATGCGCCGGGAAACCCGGTACCGTGATGCCGTGATACATGTTCCAGCCATCCTTGCCCGCGAAATCCTGGCCAAGATTTCGTCCCGACAGGGTCGCCGCCGGCCCCATCGCCTCGTTACCTGCAGGATAGGCATCGTCGTGGTGGACGCAGAACAAAAATGGATCGATCGTCCGCCATGGGAAACCGAGCGGGCCGACAGCAACAATGGCAGGTGAATTCATATTGACCTTGAGTACGGATGATTGGTGCGGGTCGGATCGGTGGGTGATTCCATGATCGCGTTTTCATGGGGAAATTTAGTACAGCGCAAGCATTGACGGGCCTCTCCGGACTCTTTCACCCCGAACGGCCCGCCAGTGCTTGTGTTTACACTGCACTTTTTTGATAGGCGTAATTTTGTTAAATAGTGTTTCGCGAGTCCGGATTGTGCAACAAGTCACAGCGCGCAATCGTCGCGCAGTCGATGATGAAGTCATCGCAAAACAACGCAAACAAAACCAGCAGCACCGCAGCACGACGACATTTTAAAGACACTAGGCGCACTCCTAGAACCTCTGGCTTGGGACAAATGTCACCCGAGAGGAAAGGCGGAACCGTACCGTCGCAGGTCAGACCTGCTCCTCGTTGCCAGACCATCAGCAAGGGCACCTTCGGGTGCCCTTTTTTTTCGCCGCGGTAGATACAATTACATGAATCCAGAGAATGGCATGTTCAATGCCGGCGGGCGTTGTATCCAATTACCGGATGAATAGTTTGCTTGGCCGCTCACGGCATGCAAGGTATACGCATGGCGCGAGTGCGGTGATCGATTCGCCTCCGATAAATGTGGAAATTCGCCATTAAATACGATGAGCGTGCCTTTCGGTGCGTCCAGCCATTCCAACTGCCCCATGTCCCATTCAATTTCCGGGTTGAGAATTTCCATTGCCAATTGTCCGTCCGGCTGCTTACGGTAAACAGACTTCAGTCCCTTGCGATGTTCGCCCGGCAAGCCCCCGAGGCAGCCATTGCCGCGATGCGCATCTTCAATGGCGAACCAGAAGCCGACGACCGATGTCGGCTCCGTATGCAGAAATGTCGAATCCTGATGGCACACGACCTCGCCGCCGATACCAGGCTGCTTGAAAATGTACATCGACTGCACCAGCTTCGGCGCAAACAAGCCAATCGCATCCGCCACCGCCTGCAATTGCGGGCCGCGCGAAAATGCGTTAAAGACAGGATCACAATCATGCATCGCGTGGCCGATCTTGTTGACGGCGCGATCCAACGGCACCTGCAAATTTCCGGCGGCATCGTGTGCGCCATCTTCAAAGAATACGCCGATGCCATTCGCCGAGGCCGCAAAGTCATTGTTCGTTGCGTGCCGATTATCGCGTGTGGAAAATACAGCACCGGAGGCGCGCGGGGCATATTCGGCCACCAATTCGAGCGCACGCTGCTTCAAACGGTCGCATTCGTTTTGCGCGACGAAATTTTCGATGACGATGACGCCGTCGCGCGCAAACGCGTCGCTCGCCATTTTGCCGAGCCGGTAAGAGTCCTCAAGGCGGCATCGATGGATCAATTGCTTTCTATCCCTTCAACGTGCGATTGCGTTCAGCTTGCAAGAATATCGTATATCCGCCCGCGATATTCGTCGGCATCCGGAATGCAGGAAGCGTGAAAACTGCACCAAAAACAAACCCCGCGTTAACGGGGCTTGTTGGGAAACCAGAGCAACTTTGCAATCAGGCTGCGTCTGAGCCGCTGCGCTTTCGTTTCGCAAACCCGAGGCCGATCAAGCCGACCGCAAGCAGGCCGAGCGTCGCCGGTTCAGGAACGGGAGTGAATACTGCCAGATCCTGCCTCGTTGAGCTTTGCCACACGCCGACACTGTAGGTGCTGCTTCCTGACAAGTCGCTTAGCCAATTTTGTGCCAACGCAATCGAGCCATCCGAGGCACCCCAAGCGCTGAAATTGCCGGTACCCATGTTGTAATTTGTACCGATATTTTCGTAGACAATCTCCCACGCGGCGAGCTGAAACGCCGCAGACGTTGTCGCGTTGGTAACTTCTGCCAGATGACGAGTCGCCAGACGCGCCAGAGCGTCGGCACGGGCGGCACCAATTTGACTTACTGAAGCCGCGTCAACCAAGGTGTAGCTGTTGTTGGCTTGACCCAGGTAGGTGCTCTGCAAGATATCGACGCACCACGATGTAAAAACATTGGTGCCATCGGTGGTATTGAAGCCACCCGCATAAACATAAAGCCCGGTTGCCGGTGTCGACGATTGAATACGTACGGTGGTGGGATTGGGTTGCGTAAAACTGGTAACGGTGATGAGTGTTGCGGACGCTGGCAATGCCGTCAACCATTTGGATCGATCAGTTTCCCGCCATCGCCCTGATTTGTCGTCGGCTCAAAGTCACTCAATCCGCCATTGGCGTATTGTTCCAGATCATCGACGCGCTCCAAGACGGATATCGACGCGAAAT
>JANOKK010000787.1:0-1752 GCA_031419255.1 Betaproteobacteria bacterium | reverse complement strand
GGCGCGCAGGAAATTGCACTCCGATCACGTGGCACGCCACGCATTGCCAATCGCCTTTTGCGGCGAGTGCGCGATTTTGCTGAAGTCAAAGGCGATGGCCATGTCGATAAAGCCACCGCCGATGCCGCCTTGAAAATGCTCGATGTCGATGCCATCGGATTGGACGTGATGGATCGCAAAATGCTGCTGGCGATTATCGAGAAATTTGCCGGTGGGCCGGTGGGCGTGGAAAATCTGGCGGCGGCGTTGAGTGAGGAGCGCGATACGATCGAAGACGTGCTGGAGCCATACTTGATCCAGCAGGGATTTTTGCAGCGCACCCCGCGCGGGCGAGTCGCGACGGCGCTTGCCTATCGGCATTTTGGCCTGGCCGCGCCGACCAGCGTGCTGGCACCGGAGCTATTCTGACCATGGCTAAGTTATCGCTCAAAAACGCCCAGCAAACGCCGTTGTTCACGTTTGATTTTCCGCTGCGTGTCTATTTTGAAGATACCGATGCCAGCGGGGTGGTATACCACGCGCACTATGTGAAATTTCTCGAACGCGCGCGCACCGAATGGCTGCGCTATCTCGGTTTTTCCAATAGCGAGCTCGAACGCAAATATAAAATGAATTGGGTCATCGCCGAAATCGCGGTGGAGTTTTTGAAGCCGGCGCGGCTCGATGATTCCATCAACATCAGTGTGGCGATTGAAAATCTCGGGCGCGTGCGCTGCACGTTTCATCAGGAAATCCGTCGCGGAGAAGAACTGCTGGTAAAGGCGCGCGTGCTGGTTGCGACCGTCTCGGCCGACACCTTCAAACCAATCGAAATCCCCGCCGATCTGCGCAAGAAAATGGAGGCCACCGTTTGAACGTCACCAGCGACATCGCCATACTGCAACTGATCCTCCAAGCCTCGATCGTCGTCAAGATTGTGATGGCGATTCTCATCATTGCTTCGCTCATGTCGTGGTGGTACATCTTTGTAAAAATGTTCACCGTCAGCCGCACCAAGCGCCAGGCCGATGAATTCGAGCGTGAATTCTGGGGTGGCTCGGATCTGGTGGGGCTTTACCAGCGGGCGAATTCCGGCGAGTACGAACCGGCGGGAATGGAGAAAATTTTCGAGTCCGGCTTCAAGGAATATTTGAAGTTGAAAAGCCGCGCAGGTGCGGATGTCAGCGCGCTGATGGACGGCACTCGCCGCGCGATGAAGGCGACCTTTCAGCGCGAACTCGATTTCCTCGAAGCGCATCTCTCGTTTCTTGCGACGGTCGGATCGGTCAGCCCGTATATCGGACTGCTCGGCACCGTGTGGGGCATCATGAATGCGTTTCGCGGGTTATCGAATGTCGCGCAGGCAACGCTTGCGCAGGTCGCGCCGGGCATTGCGGAGGCGCTGATTGCGACCGCCATCGGCCTGTTCGCCGCCATCCCCGCCGTAATCGCCTACAACCGCTACACCGCCGAGATCGATCGCATTGCGAATCGCTACGAGAGTTTCATGGAAGAGTTCACGAATATCTTGCAGCGGCAGGCGACGCATTAGCGGCATGGATTCAGAATTGCAAACTCTAGCATTGGTGAGCGTTTCCAGTCGAAATCGTCTGAAAAGGCACGTGGATGCTGGAGTTTTGCCTGCGGGTAATTCTATTTACCCCGTCTTTTGTCTCCCCGGACGTGTTCCGGGGGTGAGGCGGGGAATTCGCATCGCATGCGCTGCGCCCGCTGAACGCCAAGCAAATGCAGTGGCTTGGCCCCAATTCCGTT
>JANOKK010000786.1:0-6825 GCA_031419255.1 Betaproteobacteria bacterium | reverse complement strand
GGCCCGTAGATGACGAGCACGCCGCCAGGCGTCGAAGTCAGCACCAGCGTGTCGTCGGAATTCGGCATCCAGTGGCAAGATTTGTCGGGCTTGAATCGTGGCGGCGCGCAAGTGATCGGCGGTACCAATTTCGGCAGCGCGGCCAACGGCACCAATATCATCGGTGCTGCCGGAAATATCTCCTCGGTCGGCAGTGGTCTCAATATCGGCATCGTGCGTGGCCGCATCAATATTCCTGGGGTCGGCGAAGTGCTGAATCTCGGTGCGCTCGCGCGCGCACTGGAAGCGGATCAGAAAAACAATATACTTTCCACGCCCAATATCCTTACGCTCGACAACGAGGAAGCGAAATTCGTGGTCGGCCAAAACGTACCCTTCGTCACCGGCAGTTTCACGCAAAGCAGCAATGCCTCGACCAATCCTTTCCAGACGATCGAGCGCAAAGATATCGGCCTGACCCTGCGCGTGACGCCGCAAGTCGCCGAAGGCGGAACGGTAAAAATGAAGGTGTATCAGGAGGTCTCGGCGGTCGTGCCGACCACCAACAACGTGAAATCGGCCGACCTCATCACCACCAAACGCTCGATCGAAAATACGGTGCTGGTCGATGACGGCCAGATCGTTGTCATCGGCGGATTGATTTCAGACGACACCAAAAACAGCGATAGCCAGGTGCCATGGCTTGGAAACATTCCGGTGATCGGCAACTTGTTCAAATACCAAACGCGCAGCCGCGAAAAAACCAATCTGATGGTGTTCCTGCGGCCGACCGTGCTGCGCGACGGCAAATCCGCCAATCAACTCACCGGCGAGCGCTACGACTACATCCGCAACGAGCAAGGCATCGCGTTAAAAGAAGCCGAATCGTTGCTGCCGCCTTCTGGCGGACCGCAGCTTCCGGAGAAGAAATAGTCGTGGGATCCTCCGACGCGCGCCAACGCGACGCCATCGAATCCGCCGATCCGGCGACGGTGAAGCTGCTTCCCTATCATTTCGCGAAAGCGAAAGGCGTCATTACCGCGCGTCAAATCGGCAATGAAATTGAAACCTGGTTGGCACCCGATCCGGCCTCATCGACATTATCCGAAGTGCGTCGCATGACCGGCAAAGGATTGAAACCGGTGTTGTTGTCGCGAGATGAATTCAATACCCGTCTCGCCCAGGCATATGCCGGTGGCGACAGTGGCGCAGACGATAGCGCCGTACAGGAAATCGCCAGCAACATCGAGAGCGACGCCGATCTCGCGCAGTTGACGGCATCGCTTCCCGAGATCACCGACCTGCTGGAAACCGAAAACGACGCGCCGATCATCCGCCTGATCAACGCGTTGCTCACGCAAGCCGTGCGCGAGGCGGCCTCGGATATTCATCTGGAAATTTTCGAGCGCCGCTCGCTGGTGCGCTTTCGCGTCGATGGCGGCCTGCGCGATGTGGTCGAGCCGAAACGCTCGCTGCACGCGGCGATGGTCTCGCGCGTGAAAGTGATGGCGCAACTCGATATCGCCGAAAAAAGACTGCCGCAGGATGGCCGCATCATGCTGCGCATTGCCGGGCATCCGGTCGATGTGCGCGTATCGACCTTGCCGACCGGGCATGGCGAGCGCGTGGTGCTGCGTTTGCTCGATAAGCAGGCGGGTCGCCTGTCGTTGAATGGCCTTGGTATGGCACCCGGCACGCTTGCGCAACTCGATCAATTGATCCAGCAACCGCACGGCATCATCCTCGTCACAGGGCCGACCGGCTCTGGCAAAACCACCACGTTGTACGCGGCCTTATCAAGGCTTGATGCCACCACCCGCAACATCATGACGGTGGAAGACCCGATCGAATACGATCTCGACGGCGTCGGCCAGACGCAAGTGAACCCGAAAATCGAGATGACTTTCGCGCGCGCGTTGCGGGCGATATTGCGGCAGGATCCGGACGTGATCATGATCGGCGAGATTCGCGATCTGGAGACCGCGCAGATTGCGGTGCAGGCCTCGCTCACCGGGCATTTGGTATTGGCGACCTTGCATACCAATTCGGCGGCAGGCGCGGTGACGCGGCTCGTGGACATGGGAATCGAGCCTTATCTGCTTGCGTCTACTTTGTCTGGTGTGCTTGCGCAACGGCTGGTGCGCAAACTCGTTCCCGGCAAGGCCGACGAATTCAAGGGCCGCACCGGTATTTACGAATTGCTGACCGTCGACGAAGGATTACGCAAACCGATTCACGACGGCGCGGCCGAATCCGCGATTGCGGCAATGGCGATGAAGAACGGCATGGTGACATTGCGCGAAGATGGTCAACGTTGGGTCGATGCGGGTCTCACGTCGATTGAAGAAGTGATTCGTGTGACGAGAGATTGATTCCACTGTCATCCTGAACGCAGTGAAGGATCTGGTGAAATAGGAGGATGGATTTTTCTTGGTGCGACGAGATCCTTCACTGCGTTCAGGATGACATTTCAATAATATGCCCGGCTACCAATACACCGCCTACGACATCGAGGGCCGCGAACAGCGCGGCGTGCTGGAATCCGACAGCCCGCGTCTTGCACGCGCGGTGCTGCGCGAGAAAGGCTTGTTCCCGCTCGATGTCACGCTGATTGAAGCGGCCAATGACGCGCTGGCAGGAAAATCATCCACGCGCATCAAACTCGGCACCGGCGAACTCGCACGCATCACCCGTCAACTCTCGACCTTGCTTGGTGCGGGACTTACCATCGAGCAAACCTTCAATGCGCTGATCGAGCAAGCCGAAACCGAAGCCGAGCGTCAATTGCTCGCGCGGCTGCGAGGCGCAGTACTTGAGGGCCATGCACTCGGCTCGGCATTGACGGCATATCCCGAAACATTTTCAGATTTGTATCGCACCCTGATTACCGCCGGCGAAGCCTCCGGCAAATTGCCCGAAGTGCTCGCGCGGCTCGCCGATCACGTCGAGAATCAGCAAGCGATGAAACAGAAATTTCTGGTGGCGATGATCTACCCCGCGATCGTCATGATGGTGTGCGTGCTGGTGGTGGCGGGCTTGATGATTTACGTTGTGCCGCAGGTGGTCGGCGTGTTCGAATCCACCAAACAAACGCTGCCGTGGATCACGCGCGCGATGCTTTGGGTTTCAAAATTTCTTCAGGCGACAGGTGTGGTGTGGCTGGTACTCGGCGGCGTGGCATTCATCGGCGCGCGCGCGGCATTGAAGCGCGAATCTGCCCGACGCAAATGGCACGCGTGGCTGCTCACATTGCCTGTGATTGGTCGCCTCATTCGCGCGCAACAGTCCTCGCAACTCGCGGCCACGCTGTCGATCCTCGTTGGCAGCGGCGTGCCGGTGCTGACTGCACTCGCGGCCGGTGCGGGCGTGGTATCGAACTTGCCGATGAAGGATGCGCTGGAGCGCGCGGCGAATGCGGTGCGCGAAGGCGCGGGCCTTTCGCAATCGCTCGCGCAGAGCCGCCAATTTCCGCCCGTGATGGTGCATTTGATCGCCTCCGGTGAAGCGAGTGGACGCTTGCCACAAACGCTCGCCACCGCCGCATACCAACAACAACGCGACGTGGAACTCCGCACCACCGCAATCGCCGCCATCATCGAACCCGCCATGATGTTGCTGATGGGCGGCGTGGTATTGACGATCGTGCTGGCGGTGTTGCTGCCGATATTCGAATTGAATCAGTTGGTGGGAAAATAGTTTTTTTGCCACGGATAACACGGATAAAAACGGATAGGACAATCTTGCTTTTGGCCTTATCCGTGTTTATCCGTGTCAATCCGTGGCGAGTTTTTTTTGGGATAGATAATGACGCTCTCTCGTAAACAATCCGCATTCACCCTCATCGAAGTGATGATCGTCGTCGTTATCCTCGGCATTCTCGCGGCGGTGGTGATACCGAGAATTCTCGATCGGCCTGATCAGGCGCGGCAAAGTGCAGCCAAATCGGATATCGCTGTGATCATGCAGCAGCTAAAGTTGTATCGCCTCGACAACACCTTTTATCCCTCGACCGATCAGGGCCTGCAAGCGCTGACCGTCAAGCCCACCACCAACCCCATTCCAATGAACTGGAAGCAAGGCGGCTATCTCGAGCGCCTGCCGAATGATCCGTGGGGTCGACCGTATCTGTATCTCAATCCCGGCGTCAAAGGCGAGATCGATGTGATGAGTTATGGTGCCGATGGGCAACCGGGTGGCGAGGGCAACAATGCCGATATTGGGTCTTGGGGGCTTTGAGAAGCGCGTGCGAGACGACACTGAGACACCCGGCGCAATAGAGGCGCTGTCATTCTCGCGAACGCGGGAATCCATTTTTTCGTACTCACCAGAAACGAAGGTCAACATGGATTCCCGCGTGCGCGGGAATGACAAGCTTGTTTGCTGGGCGACTTCGACAAACTCAAGCACTGGCGTGCCGTTTCAGGCGAAATCGCCTGAAACACCGCGCCAGTGCTTGGGTTTTACCCTCATCGAAATCCTTATCGTCATCGTCATTCTCGGCATCGCCACCGTGCTCGCGACGGCGAATCTGTTTCAAACCGACGAGGAAGCGCTGCAGCAGGAGGGCGAAAAATGGCTGGCGGTATTGCAGTCCGCGCGCGATGAGGCGGCATTTGGCGGGCGCGTCATCGCAGCAAAGATCGATGTCACTGAGGTGCAATTTTTCGAGCGCGATTTCGCCGATACTGCGCGCTGGAACGCGTCCACAAACACAGACTTGGCAACTCGCAAAATTGCCGAAGGTGTGCAAATGCAACTGCGGGTAGGCGCATCGCCAATGCCGTCGAAGGACAATCACATTGCGTTTTTTCCCGCAGGCGTTGCGGAACCGTTTGAAATCTCACTGCGCGCAGCAGCGGGCACACGGAAAATTTCTGGCGACGCAATTGGCAATTTGCGGCTAACCAAAGAATGACGCCGTGAACAGCAATCGGGACGCGCCGGAATCGTCAACCGGATTCACGTTGATCGAAGTGCTCGTTGCCTTGACCATCCTGGCCATCGCGCTCGCCGCCGCATCGCGCGCCGCGAGCGTGGCCACCGATAGCGCGCGCGAGGCGCGGCTGCGCACGATCGCAACGTGGGTTGCGCAGAATCGCATCGCGGAATTAACGGCGACCAAAATTTTCCCGACGGCCGGCACCACCAGCGGGCGCGCGCAAATGGCCGGGATTGATTTCGAGTGGCGGCAACTCACGTCGGAAACACCCAATGCCGCATTCCGCAAAATCGAGCTCAGTATCTTGCGGCCCGGTGAGGCGCAATCGCTGACGACGATGAACGCGTACCTGACGCGTGCACCCGGGCTTTCGCCGTGAGACGGCCAACGATGCGCTCGCAACGCGCCTTCACGCTGGTCGAATTGCTGGTCGCACTCGCCATTTTCGCGATCATGGCGTTGATGTCGTATCGCACCCTGGATTCGGTGTTCCTGGCGCGGCAACATTTGAGTGGAGAAACCGCGCGCATGCGGGACGTGGCGTTGCTGTTCGCGCGGCTCGATGATGATTTCGTGGCACTACTCGACCGCCCGGCGCGCAATGCCGATAATCTGCTCGACGATGCGCTGCGCCTCACCGCATTGCTACCCGGCGCCGATGATGCAACGCTGGTTTTTACCCGTAGCGGATTCGCCGGCGGTAATGGCATGTCCGCTGTGCCGCAACGCGTCGGTTACCGCGTCAAGGATAGCGTGCTGGAACTGGTGCTCTGGACGAGCCTTGATAACGCTCCCCGCACTGCGCCACGAGCACACCCCGCCTTGACCGGTGTGCGTGAAGCAAAATGGCGCGCGATGGATGGTGGCGGCAGTTGGCAAAACGTTTGGCGCTCGACCCCGGTAGGCACGAGTGGTGCATCGCCCGCTATTGCAGCCTCGCTATTTCCCGCAGCACTGGAACTTTCCATCACCTTATTGAGCGGCGAAACATTCACCCGCGTATTCGCATTGCGGCGGATCGAATCATGACGCGAGATCGGCAGCGCGGCGTCGCCATCATCACCGCACTGTTGGTGGTGATGCTCGCGGCTGGCATCGCGGCGTTCCTGCTTGCGCAGCAGAGCCGCGCGCTGACCCGCGCCGCGCGCGCGACCGAGCGTGCGCAAGCCATTCAATACGCAGCGCCGACGCTCGACTGGGCGCGCGCAGCGCTGTTCCAGTTACAAAAATCCACGCCGCGCGTCGATTTGACACAGCCCTGGGCGCGCGGTCTGGCGGCGATTCCGCTCGATGGTGCCATGGCGGCTGGCGCGTTGCGCGATGAAGCGGGCCTGTTCAACGTCAACAACCTGGTCAAGAACGGTGCGCGCAGCGAGTCCGATATCGCCGTATTTCGCGATTTGCTCACCGCACTCAAATTGAATCCCGATCTCGCCGATGCGGCCGCAGATTGGATCGACGCCGACGACGAGCCCAGCGGCGCGGGTGGTGCCGAGAATTCGACCTACATGGCGATGCAGATTCCCTATCGCGCCGCCAATCGCGGCCTGATGCAAATCGAGGAATTGCGGCGCGCGCGCGGTATCGATGATGCGATCCTCTCACGACTCAAACCTTTTATCACCGCTCTGCCGATGCGGACGTCGATCAATGTCAATACGGCCCCGCAGGAGGTGCTGGCGGCAACATTTCCGACATTGACTGCGGATGATATTGCAGCCTTGGCGCGGCTGCGACTTACCAAACCCTTTGAGAGCAAAGCGGCATTGGCCGAATACTGGAAAAAATTTTCTGTGCCGCTCGTGAATGAGACACTTGACGTGACCAGCCAGTTTTTTTCCGTGACGATTGCCATCGACAACGCCGGCGTACAAGTTCGCCAATCCGCCCTGTTGCAACGTTTGCCG
>JANOKK010000785.1:0-6066 GCA_031419255.1 Betaproteobacteria bacterium | reverse complement strand
TCAGAGCCTGCCCCGGTATGCTTGAAGCCGGGGGCGAACGAGGTGTTTTGATTGCCATCCATTTGGTCAATGCAGAAGCCATAAGCACAAGAAAAACCCGCCAATTCCATAAGGAGCGGCCATGAGAATTACCCAGATCAGCGTCAACAATCCGGTCTTCGCCACCATGATGATGGTGGCGCTGGTGGTGATGGGCTTGTTTGCCTATCAACGTCTATCGGTCGATCAGATGCCGGACATCACGTTTCCGTTTGTGCAGGTGCAAACGAGCTATCCGGGCGCCTCGTCAGAGGCGGTGATGCAGGATGTCACGCGGCCGATAGAGGAGGCGATCAATACCATCAGCGGCATCAAAAGCATCCGCTCGTTTTCGCGCGAAGGTTTTTCGCGCGTGATGGTGGAGTTCAATCTCGGCATCGACGTGAAAACCGCGGTGCAGGACGTGCGCGACAAAGTCGCCGGCGTGCGGCGTGGATTCAACAAGGACGTGGGTGAACCGACCGTCACGCGCGCCGACAACGACAACGATCAGCCGATCATGTACCTGTCGATGAAAAGTCCGGCGCGCTCGTTGCGAGAGCTTTCGGACATGGCCGATCAATTGGTGGTGAAACGCTTGCAAGGCTCGTACGGTGTCGGCACCATCGAAGTTTCCGGCGCGGTGCAGCGCGAAATGGCGATATTTCTCAACACAGACAAGATGGCCGCGTATGGTGTGAGTGCCGAGCAAGTCGTTAACGCGATTCGCTCGCAGAATCAAAATCAGGCGGCCGGTTTTCTGGTCGGCGAGCGCACCGAGCGGCTGGTGCGCGTGCAGGGAAAATTCAAGGATGCGTCCGATTTTGAACGCGTGATCGTCGCGCGGCGCGGCAGCAATGGCAACGGCAGCAGCGTGGGCAACAGCGCGCCCATCACACTCGGCATGGTCGCCCGCGTGCGCGATACCGAGCGCGAAGAAACATCGCTCTCGACCAACAACGGCACGCGCGGTATCTCAATCGAAATCCGCAAAACGCGCGGCGCCAATACGCTGGAAGCGGCCGAATCGATTCGCGGCAATATCGCGAAACTGAAGAAAACGCTGCCGCCCGATTTGACGCTCGATCTCACGTTCGATCAATCCAAATTCATCAAGCAAGGCGTGGACAACGTCAAGCACACCATTCTCGAAGGTGCCGGCCTCACCGTGCTGATCGTGTTTCTGTTTTTGCATTCGTGGCGTTCCACCGTCATCACCGGCCTCACGATTCCCATCTCGGTGCTGGCGACTTTTATCGCGCTGTATGCGTTCGGCTTTTCGATCAATTTCCTGACGCTGATGGCGTTGTCATTGTCGATTGGCATCCTGATCGACGATGCGATCGTGGTGCGTGAAAATATTGTGCGGCACCTCGCGATGGGCAAGAGCCACTTTCAGGCATCCATTGAAGCCACGCAGGAAATTGGGCTTGCCGTGATGGCGACCACGTTCACCATCGTCGCGGTTTTCCTGCCGGTGGCGTTCATGGGCGGCATCATCGGTTTATTCTTTTTTCAATTCGGCATCGCCGTGACGGTCGCGGTGCTGGTGTCGCTGTTTGTATCCTTCACGCTGGATCCGATGTTGTCTGCGGTCTGGCACGATCCGCCATCGTTCATCAATCGCGTCAAGCCAATCAAGTGGGTGCTCGACAAACAGACATCGATGATGGATTGGTTGCATGTCACCTACGATCGCGCCCTGCGCTGGGCATTCAAGCCGGAGTATCGGAATATTTCGGTGCCCGGATTTTCACTTCTCAGTTTTATTCGTTCGGGATTCAAGCCGTCGCAGCTTAGAGTCGTCTGGATCTGGCTGCCGAGGCTTTCGGTGATCAATTTCTTCAAGTCAGGATTCAAAGCGTCGCAACTCAAATTTTCGCCGACCACCATACGCAATCGCGGCATCGTGCTGTGGGCCGCCGCGTTCACGTTCTTCGCAAGCTTCGCGCTGATACCTTTCCTCGGTTCGGAATTCGTCCCGGAAACCGATGAGAACTGGGCCAACGCCAGCATCCAGACGCCGATCGGCTCATCGCTCAATTACACCATCGGCAAAGCCGAGCAGGTGGAAGCGGCGCTGCGCGAATTTCCCGAGATCAAACGCGTCTCGCGCAATGTCTGGAAAAGTGGTGCCTGGTTTGGATTGGAATTGACCGACAAGGAATCGCGCGCGCGCTCCAAAAAACAATTGGATGACGCCATTCGCAAACGGCTTTCAAGCATCGCGGGCTTGGAAGTGCGCGTCGGCTGGAATCGGCCGATACAAATTTTTGTGATGGGCCCGGAGATTCGCGAGCTCGATCGCATCTCGCAAGACGTGGTCGCGAAGTTGAAAGCGATCAAAGGCACCGTTGACGTTGAAAGTTCGTACAAGCCCACCAGCCCGACGCTGGATATCACGATTAACCGCGAACTCGCGAGTGATTTGGGCGTGTCGATGACCTCCGTCGTCACCACCACGCGCGCCATGATTGCCGGTGAGGATGCCGGCCAATGGGAAGGCCCGGACGGCGAGAATCATCAAGTGCTGGTGCGCCTGCCGAAAAACGAGCGCACCGGCGTGGCCGACCTCGACAAAATTTATTTGCCGAGTTCGCAAACCAACGCCGATGGCAGCCCGCGCATGGTCGCGCTGCGCCAGATCGCCGACTTCACGCCGGCATATGCCGAACGCCAGATCGAACGTCGCAACCTTCAGCGGCTGGTTCAGGTGTGGTCGGGCGTGGCCTCGACGCACACGGCGGGCGCGGTCTCGAGTGACGTGCAAAAGGCATTGAAAGAAATCACGCTGCCGCCGGGATATCAATTCCAGTTCGGCGGCTCCTCGCAGGAGATGGCAGATTCAGTCGGCTACGCGATCGCGGCATTGAGCCTGGCGGTGATTTTCATCTACCTGATTCTCGCCTCGCAGTTCGGCAGCTTCCTGCAACCCATCGCGATCATGGCCTCGCTGCCATTGTCACTCATCGGCGTGTTCCTCTCGCTGCTGCTATTCAAATCCACATTGAATCTGTTTTCCGTGATCGGCTTCATCATGCTGATGGGCCTCGTCACCAAGAACGCGATTCTGCTGGTGGATTTCACCAATCACGGAAGACGCGAAGGATTGAACCGGGACGACGCCATCTTTGCGGCCGGGCAAGTTCGCTTGCGGCCGATATTGATGACGACCGCTGCAATGATTGGCGGCATGTTGCCGCTGGCACTCGCCTTCGGCGCAGGCTCTGAACAGCAATCGCCGATGGCGCACGCGGTGATCGGCGGCATTATCACCTCGACTGTGATGACGCTGGTGGTGGTGCCGGTGCTCTACACGTACTTCGATACGTGGGGAGCAAAGGCGTTGATCTGGTTTACGCGCAATGCGAATGTTGAAACGGCGGTCGCTCAGGAAGAGGCCGCACATCGGCCGCACAGCGGTGGTGGCGGAGCGGAGCCGGTGTTGTCGGAAAAGCATTCCGAGGGTTAGACTCGATAAACACCAGCATTGGTGCGGCGTTTCAGGCATTTGTGCTCGGAACGCCTCGCCAGTGCTAGCGTCTTACATTTGGAATTGGTCCGTTTCAGACACCCCGTCATCCTCGCGCGCGCGGGGATCCATTTTTTTGTTTCACGCGGGCGATGCGCCAATGCGTGAATCCGGCTGCGGGCAACGGCGAAGTCTTTCCTGCTCCTTTCGATAAGCGACGAAGACGGGATCTTGGAGTTGGCATGTCATGCCGTGGCGCATTTGCTCGCGAACGTCGTGGTGGCGATTCCGTTTGCGCGTTTGTGGATTTTCGCCTTGTCCTGAAAACTTTTTGTCGCTGACCCGAATGGCGCTTACTTTAGCTGTCTCCCCGGCGCAGGCCGGGGCCCAATTTGAATTGCGCGGCGTATTGCACAAAACTTAGGCCAAGCCGATGCATAGGCTTGTCGTTCAGCGGGCACCACTTGTTGCAGCATGAAACTCTGAACTCTCATTGCGGGTTCAACAGCCGCTCCGCCAGCAACGCGCCCATGTCGCGACGGCCATCGGCAACGATCATGACGACCACGCGATCAATGATGATGCGATAAATCAGCCGATACGGCTTGAAAAAAACCTGTCGGTATTCGCGGATGCCGAGCGCCGCCAGCTCAGGAGGAAACGCCCCGCGCGCCGGAAACGTCGCAAGTTTGGCCGTCACGGCTTCCAGTTGGTCCAGGACGTACGCGGACTGCTCGATCGACTGGTGCGTGGCGATGTAGTCCGCCAGGCGATTCAGGTCAGACTCCGCGTCGCGCGTCAGCTCGACGCGGAACTTCATCGGCTTGATTTTTTTCTCGTGCCGACTTTGGCCCGCGTTGCCACCGCAAGTGGCGCGAGCCGACCACGAACCCGCGCGAATGCGTCGCCCACCGACGCGGTTTTGCCAGTCTCGACCTGGCGCATGCCCAGCGCCAACACTTTCAGCAACGCCATCGTCTCCTGCGTGTTTTCGTAAGTCGCGAGATCCTGCATCACCGCCCGGGCTTCACCATTCTGCGTGATGATCAGTGGTTGGCGATTTTCGGCGAGCGTATCGAGTACTTCGGCAGCGTTGGCTTTCAGGTAGCTGATCGGCTTGACCTGGGTCGAGTAGCGCATGGCAAGATTTCGAAAGTGTAGAGACGGACTGAATATAGTCTTTTATTGGTCTTGTTGCAATTGCGGCGTATTCTGACAAAACGAGCGCTGGCGCGGGTCTCCGATGAAAAATAGCTGGAAATGCTCGCAGATACTAGGGTTTCATTGACTACTCGGTGGTTTCAATTTTAAGCAAACAATGTGTCGCTGACCCCTTATCGCTATGAACTATTAGTAGTCTGTCCCTTAATGATACGCAAGGTTCGCAGTGGAACCATTGACTTGCGTTGCCTGGAGGTTAATTGCCGCGCATCGGGATCTGCCTTTGCGGCGGCGACAATCATCTTATTCTGCCTTTCAGTCGGCATGACCACTGTCGAGCGATTAGAAATCTTGGGCATATTGTTGCACCTCAAAAAAAATATTTGTCGCTGACCCCATATCATTCTTGACCCCATATCATTCTTTCACTCCACTGACCCAAGCATGTTCGTTTCCAAGTCAAACTTCTGATAGAAGATTGGAACCGAAAACTGGCTTCTCAACTTAGTCAAATACCGCTTGGAGTCGTCGGAAAGTGTAACGGTTGCAACTATCACCAATTTTGATGCCCTCTCTTTGCTGGGATAGTACGAGTATTCGAGCAACTGAGATAAAGCTTCGCGAATGCATTGCTTTGAAGTATTGGCTGTCTTCAACTCATAGAATGTATAACCAGATTTCGACTGAACAACCACATCGATTTTTGTTCCATATCCGGTGTCTTGCTCGCATGCCACACTGGATTTCCCATGCTCCCTCTTCAAGAGCGTGAATATTTGTTCCTGAATCCTGTTGTGAACAAGATCAATGTCTCTAGACTGACTCCGGTATGTTGCAGTCGATTTTCCCTTCTTGCTTGTGGCCCCGGGACGGAATGTGAATTTTTTTGAATCAATTCCTGAGGGAATGCCGACTTTATTTTTAAGGTTGTAATAGTCGGACCTTACGGCTGGATCTTTCTGCGAAAATTGCTGCGGCTCCTCAAGAATTCTCATGTCGCTTGGCCTGAACTTGACGCAGCAGAATAATTCCGGCGCTATTTTCTTAAATTCATCGACGTCGGCTCCGACACTTTCCAGCTGTACATACATTTCTCCCAACCAGCCATTTTTCTTGTACGCAACAAATACTGATTTCGATTCGGCCCCCGTCACGACTTGGACATTTAGTATCTCGCCAAGCCACCACCTCTCCTTTTTCGCGCTATTGATTGTGTAGAAGGAGATATCGAATTTCTCCCCTTCGTATTTTTCGCGATGTTGGCCAATCGCCTGTATATAGCCGTAGTGGTATCCGTTTACTAACTTGCAGATGTCGAAAAGCCACTCCTCATGTCCATATCCGGTCTTGGTTTCGTAAGCTTCAGAATTGCCGCTTTTAACTTTGCCCGCCTTTCCCGACGGAAATTGCCAGTT
>JANOKK010000784.1:0-11764 GCA_031419255.1 Betaproteobacteria bacterium | reverse complement strand
TTGGGAGAAAGAGCTGAACGAGTGGACGCATGAGCGCGACGCCTACAGCCTGGACATGATCGAAGAAGCCAAGGCCGAGAAAACCCCCGGCGGCGGTCAATGGCTGCACCCGCGCCAGGTGCTGCGCGAGCTGGAAAAGGCCATGCCCAAGGACGTGATGGTGTCCACCGACATCGGCAACATCAACTCGGTGGCGCACAGCTATTTGCGCTTCGAGCGTCCGCGCAGCTTCTTCGCGCCGATGAGTTTTGGCAACTGCGGCTACGCGCTGCCCACCATGATCGGCGCCAAGGCCGCCGCGCCGGAACGCCCGGCCCTGGCCTACGCCGGCGACGGCGCATGGGGCATGAGCATGAGCGAGATCATGACCTGCGTGCGCCACCAAATCCCCGTGACGGGTGTGGTGTTTCACAACCGCCAGTGGGGTGCCGAGAAAAAGAATCAGGTCGATTTTTACAATCGCCGCTTTGTCGCGGGTGAACTCGACAACCAGAGTTTCGCGGGCATCGCGAAAGCGATGGGGGCAGAGGGCATCGTGGTGGATAAACTGGACGATGTCGGTGCGGCGCTGAAGAAAGCGATCGACATGCAGATGAATGCAGGCAAAACCTGCGTGATTGAGATCATGTGTACGCGCGAATTGGGGGATCCGTTCCGGCGCGATGCGCTGTCGAAACCGGTACGGTTTCTGGATAAGTACAAGGATTACGTCTGATCTCCCGGAAAGCCGGAATTACCCGTTTCGTATAGCGCCAAGCGCACATGACCGACCTGATCCTGACGGTAAACGCCGGTTCCTCGTCAATCAAATTTGCGTTGTTTGGAGCGGATCGCGATTGGCTTTCCCCGACACTGAAGGGGCAGGCCGAAGGCATTGGTCTTGGGTCGGGTGCGGCAGCGTCGCTCAAGATCAGTGACGGCAATGGAAATCTACTGCACGATGCGGCGCTCGGCGGCAAAGAGAATTCCGCACCCACACATGTCGAGGCGATGGCCGCCATCCTGAACTGGGTGGCGCAGTCCGAACCGAAGGGCAAGGTGGTGGCGGTCGGACATCGCGTTGTTCATGGCGGCAGCACTTTTTCGGGCCCGGTTATCATCAATGATCAGATACTCGTCGACATCGCTTCGCTCGAAAAATTCGCACCGCTGCACCAACCGCACAATCTCGCCGGCATACGTGCTGCCCGCACGGCCTTCGAAAATATTCCGCACATTGCCTGCTTTGATACCGCGTTTCACCACACGCAACCGGATTTGAACAAACGTTTTGCGCTGCCACAAACGCTGTTTGATGCGGGCATCCGTCGCTACGGTTTCCACGGCCTCTCCTACGAATCCATCGTGGCGCAACTTGCGGCGACCGCGCCTCAATCAACAGCAGCGCGCGTGGTCGTCGCCCATCTCGGCAATGGCGCATCAATGTGTGCCATTCGCGACGGCCAATCGGTGGCAACCACCATGAGTTTCTCGCCGCTCGATGGCCTGCCAATGGGCACGCGCTGTGGCCGCCTCGATGCCGCCGTGGTGTTGCACCTGTTGCAGCATCACCATCGCAGCGCCGACGACATTTCGCAACTGCTGAACCGCGAATCCGGGCTGCTGGGATTGTCCGGTGTGTCGAGCGATATGCGCATGCTGCATGCATCGACATTGCCTGATGCGCGCATGGCTATCGACTATTTCGTTGAGCACATCCTGCGAGAACTGGCAGGCATGGTCGCGGCGCTACGCGGCATCGACCAATTGGTGTTCACCGGCGGCATCGGTGAAAACGATGCGGTGCTGCGTGAGCGCGTGATGATTGGCGCATCCTGGCTGGGGCTGCGGTTGGACGCCGAGGCCAATCGCGCTGGTGGTGAGCGTATTTCGGCGCCGGACAGCGTCGTCGCAGCCATAGTCCTGCGCACGAACGAAGAAGCCGCGATTGCACGCCATGCGGCGCGCAAAATCAGATCACTTTCTGCGTGAAATTGCGACCATACGCGGGTGTCGTGTGCGTTGGCGCCTCGAGTTTCGCAGGCTGCCAAACTCAATAATCGGCGCGGCTCTCGGCGGCTTTTCGCCCGGAAAGGCTCGCCAGTACTGGGCTTAGTCAATGTCGTAGGAGGGTATCGCTGCGCGCCGCCCATCCTACGCAACGTTCGCGCCGTCAAATTCTCCGAGTCAATTGATACTCGGCAACCACGTCGCCAGTTTCGGAAACATCAACAGCAATCCCACGCCGACCAATTGCAGCACCATGAACTGCACCATGCCCGCATAGATTTCCTTCAACTCCCATTGCGGCACCACGCCTTTCAGAAAGTACGCGGACAACGCCACCGGCGGCGACAGCCACGCGGTTTGCAAGGTCATTGCGACCAGTGTCGAATACCAGATCAAATCAATGCCGGCCGCCTGCACGATCGGTAACGTGATCGGCACCACCACCAGCACGATCGGCACCCACTCCAGCGGCCAGCCGAGCACAAAAATCAGCGCGAGGATTACGATCAGCATCAGCGTCGGCGGCAGCGCCATGCCGGTCAACATGCTGGCCAGATACTCCGCACTACCAAGGCGTGAAAACACCGCGCCGAATAAATTCGAGGCGGTGACCAGCATCAGAATCATGCTGGAGACCTCCAATGTCTGGTACGCGGATTTCTTTACTTTCGCGAACGTGAGGCGACCCGATGCAAGCGTCATCAGGAACACTGCCGCGCAACCCACCGCGCCGGCATCGGTCGGCGTCGCGATGCCCATCAAGATCACGCCGAGCGTGGACATGATGACGAGGATGATTGGTGCGACACCGATGGCCAAATCGCGCACCACCGGGCCCAATGATGTGGGTCGCATCTCCATTGGCAATGGCGGGCCGAGTGAGGGATTGATCCAACACCGCAACAAACACCAGACGGCAAAGATGGTGGAGAGCAAAATCCCCGGCAGCACGGCAGCGGCGAACAGATCGGTGGCGGGTATGCCGACCACCGGTCCCATCACGATCAACATCACCGAAGGCGGAATCAGGATGCCAAGCGTGCCCCCGGCTGCGATGACACCCGCACTCATTTTGGTGTCGTAGCCACTCTTGATCATCGACGGTGCCGCCATCACACCGAGCAACGTCACCGACGAACCGACGATGCCGGTGGCCGCCGCAAAAATGGTTGCAGTGATCAATACGGCCAAATAAAGTGAGCCACGCAGACCCGCCAGCAATTGCTGAATGCCGGTGAACATGCGATCCATCAGCCCCGATTGCTCGAGCAGGAAACCCATGAAAAGGAAGAACGGGATCGAGGCGAGCACCGTATCTTTCATCACCGAATAGGTTTGCAGAAACGCGAGATCGAACACCACTGGCCCGAGCGCGTAGTAGCCGGCGGCGAGTGCGACGGCTCCCAACGTGAAGGCGATCGGGAAACCGATAAAGATGGCCGCAAATAAAACGACCAGCGCGACGAGGCCGAGAATTTCGTTGCTCATGTCGTCGCTTTCTCGGTCAGTGGTATTGATTCATCAGGCCACTTGCCCGTCTGTATCGCGTGGAAGCATTTGCAGATTTCCGAGACGCCCTGAATCGCGAGCAACGCGCCGGTGATCGGCATCACCGCTTTGAACGGCCACGCCAGCGCCATCCACGGGCTGCTGACAAAACGCTCACCGGATTGATAGGACTTCCAAAAATATTCCCAACCCGTCCACAGAAAAATCGCCACGAACGGCATGAACATGACGAGGTAGCAAATCGCATCGGTCCAGGCCTGGCGCCGCACCGACCAATCGGCATAAAACGAATCGGTGCGGATGTGGCCTTTGCGCTGCAGTGTGTAGGCCGAACCGAGCATAAAGAACGTGCCGTACATCATGAACGTCATGTCGTAGGCCCACAGCGTGGGCGCATTGAATCCGTAGCGCGCGACAACTTCGTATGTCAAGCCAAGCACCATTGGAATGATCAACCACGCGACGAAATGTCCGGAATGAATCGCGACCGGATCGAGTTTGCGCGCGATGCGCAGAAATACGGAATCGTTTTCCGTCATGGTAAATTTTCCGTTGGGTCAAAAATGCCGGCGCGGCATTGCGACCGCGCCCCATGGTCCTCAAGTACGACTATTTGCCGACCGCATCCGCACCGAGGTTGTAGTAGAGGCCGTTAATCTTGGTCCAGTACGGCACGACGGTCTTGGCGAATACGCGTTGCGATTCGAGCACTTCCTTGAACAGCGGATTGCGTCCAGCTTCGCGGTCATAGACCACGTTGGTGGCTTTGAGGAATGCGGCGAAGAATTCTTTCGGCGTATCGTGGACGATGACCTTGTGATCCTTTTGCAACTTGTCCAACGCCACGGCATTGCGATGCACGTTGAACGTGTAAGTTTCCGCAATGGTCGCCATCACGGCCCCTTCAATCACCGCTTTCAGGTCGGCCGGCAATTTGTTCCAGGTGGTTTTGTTGATCAGCAACTCACCCACATCGGAAGACTGATGCAGACCTTGCAGGTAGTAGTGTTTGAACACGTTGTGGAAACCCAAAATCATGTCGTCGGCCGGCCCGATCCATTCGGCCGCGTCGATCACGCCGCGCTGCGCGGCGGGTACGATTTCACCACCCGGCATGGCCACCGCGTTGATGCCCATTTCCCTGAAAATTTCACCGGTGAGGCCGGGGGGCGAGCGGTACTTCAGTTTCCGCATGTCGTCGATCGAATTGATCGGCGTCTTGAACCAACCGAGCGGATCCGGGCCCATCGGCTGCATCATGAAGGGCTTGATGTTGACTTTCAGCGCATCGCTGAACAGCTTTTCATAGAGCGAGTTGCCGCCGCCCTGATACAGCCAGGCCACATGCGACAACTGATCCATCCCCGTGCCGCCACCGGCGGCGGGGTTTGAAAATAGCGCGGCGGCCGTGTTCTTGCCGGACCAATAGTGCGTCCATGCAAATCCGCCATCGACCACACCTTTATCAACCGCATCGAGGATTTCAAACGCGCCCACCACCGCCCCGTCCGGCAGGATTTCCATTTTCACGCGGCCGTTCGACATCTTGTCGACGCGGTCACCAAAGCGTTTCATCAGATCGAAATAGATACTGGCGGTGGGCACGGCGGTCTGGATTTTTAGTTTGGTCACCTGCTGCGCGTGCGCGAACGTACTCGCCGCCGCCAACACCATGGCTCCCATCGCCGTTGCAAGACTTCTTGTCAGTCGATTCATGTCTCTCTCCTTTGTTGCAGTCGATTAAAAGTAGAACCCAGGAGCCTTTAACCAAAACCGCGGGCTCCACCCCAAAACACCGTCAGCGCTTTCGTGCGTCCGCGCGGATCATGTCCGCCGCTTTTTCCGCCATCATCACCACGGGTGCATTCGTATTGCCCGACACCAATACCGGCATCGCCGAGCAATCAATTACTCTGAGACCATCCATGTCATGGACGCGCAGTCGCGCATCCACAACAGCCATCGCATCGTTGCCCATTCGACAGGTGCCGCTCGGATGGAAAATGGTGGCGCCATTATTGCGACAGAACTCCAACAAAGCACTGTCGTCGTCCACGTCAGGCCCGGGCTTGACTTCGCGTTTGACGTACGCACGCATCGCCGGTGCCGCTGCGATCGCGCGGGCCGCCTTCACACCGGCCAGTGCGCTCGCGCGATCAAGCGGCGTTGAGAGATAGTTGGGTTGCATCTCCGGCGGCGCAAACGGATCGCTAGATTTGATGCGGATATGCCCGCGCGATTCGGGGCGCAATTGACACACCGACATCGTGAAACCCGAATACGGATGGACATTGCCACCGGCCATTTCAGCCGACAGCGTGGCGACATGGAACTGAATATCGGGCGTGGTCGAATCCGGCATCGTGCGCATGAAGCAGCCGCCCTGATTGATGCCCACCGCGAGCGGGCCGCTGCGAAAAAGCAGCCATTGCAAGCCGAGTTTCATTTGGCCCACCCAGGAATTCAGTTGGTCGTTGGTGGTAATCGGTTTGGCGCATTCGTAAATCAATCGAATTTGCAGATGATCCTGCAAATTTTCGCCGACGCCCGGCAGGTGATGCCGCACGGCGATACCGTGCGATTGCAACAGTGGTGCCGGGCCGATGCCGGCGAGTTGCAACAACTGTGGCGATTGAATCGCGCCCGCCGCCAGCAATACTTCCGCGTTGCAGCGCGCCGACATCTGCGTACCGCCTTGGGTGAAATTCACACCAACCACACGTTGCCCGTCGAAGATAAGACCGGTCGCGTGGGCACCGGTTTCGACACGCAGGTTTGTTCGCTTGCGTGCCGGCGCAAGATAGGCTTTGGCCGTACTGCATCGCCAGCCTTTCCAGGTCGTGAGTTGGTAGTAGCCTGCGCCTTCCTGCCGCTCGCCGTTGAAATCGTCGGTGCGCGGCACGCCGCATTCGCCAGCACCGTCGATGAATGCTTCGATCAACTCATGTTTTGCACCGATGTCCGATACTTTGAGCGGCCCGCCGCCGCCGTGAAAATCGGAGCTGCCGCGCTGGTTGTGTTCAGACTTGATGAAGTACGGCAACACATCGTCATAACCCCAGCCCTGGTTGCCGAGTGCGGCCCATTGATCGAAATCCTCGCGTTGACCACGGATATAAATCAGGCCATTGATGGAGCTCGAGCCGCCTAGCGTTTTGCCGCGCGGCCAGTAAATGCGCCGGTCATTCATATTCGGATCGGGGTCGGTGTGATAGCACCAGTTGTAGGTTGGGCTCCACATGGTCTTGCCGTAGCCGATCGGCAGATGGATCCAGATCGATTTGTCCGGTGGGCCGGCCTCAAGAAGCAGCACGCGCGTGGTGGGGTCTTCGCTCAGTCGCGCCGCGAGCACGCACCCGGCGGAGCCGGCCCCCACGATGATGTAATCGATGTCGTCCATCCCCCCGCTCATGTCATGCCACGGCCCGTCAGCGTGCATTGGTCACTATTTTTTTGGGATCTAAATAATGGAACGTTGCGATCCGTTATTTTTTGATGTTAGAGTAAAGCGAATCATCGCGCAAGTTGCAGTGCAACAGACAAACTGCTCATTTCGGAAACCATTCGCCAACATGCCGCGCCAGAAAAAAAGTGCCGCCACACCGGCTGACGACACAACCACCGGCTCATCGAGCGAACGCAGCCTGCGCCTGCTCACGCTGTTGGCCAAGGAGGGACGTGCCCTCTCGCTCGCCAATATCGCTGCGCGTCTTGGGCTTCCCAAAGCAACCGCGCATCGACTATGCGCGCAACTGCTTGAGGGCGGTTTCATTGTGCGCGATGTCAACGCACGTGATTTCATCGTCGGGCCGCAGCTTCGCGAATTGTCATTCGACACCCTGAACAACGGCACGGTGCGCGGGCTTCGTCATGAGGTGTTGGAGGATCTGGTCGAACGGGTTGGAGAGACCTGCAATCTCACCACGCTCGATGGCGCATCGGTGTTTTATCTTGATCGCGTAGAGGCACCTTGGCCATGGCGTTTGACCTTGGCGGTGGGTGTGCACGTGCCGTTGCATTGCACTGCGAGCGGCAAACTTTTTCTGGCATTCATGCCGCCCGACCAGCGCGCCGAATTGATCTTGCACGCGAGTCTCAAACGCATGACTGACAACACGATTACGTCCGCGCGCGCCTTGCAAACGGAATGCAATGCCATCGCGACCGCCGGGCATTCACTCGACCGCGAAGAATTCATTACCGGGCTGCTGGCGATTGCGGTGCCGGTGCGCGACAAACAGGGTGCCGTGCGGGCGGCGATGGCGGTGCATGCGCCGCGCGCGCGCATGTCGCTCGAGCAAGCGCAGAGCCATCTGCCCGCGTTGTACGCGGCGGCGAAACGGATGGGAAAACTGCTCTGATTCCATTTCCATTTCAAAGGTGCAATGTCATCCTGAGCAAAGCGAAGGATCGGGTTGTGACGAGATCCTTCGCTTTGCTCAGGATGACAGTGCCATTGATTGAAAATTGGAATGATATTTCGCCGGATTCATATTTCAGCGACCGAAAATCCTCCTCAATCCTCCTTTAAAAAGGAGGAAGTGCTTCGCGGTGTGCAGCGCGGCGGAAGTGCAATTCGCCCTTCCTCAAACTGTCAGCCCGTCTGATCCAGCAACTTCAGCCGCTGCACCTTTCCCGACGGCCCGCGCGGCAGTTCGTTCACAAACCGGATCACCTTCGGCGTTTTGTAGCGCCCCAGATGTTCCACACAAAATTTGCGCAGCGCGTCTTCGGTCGTTTCATGGTCAGGACGCAACACCACGCAAACCATGATCTCCTGGCCGTAGTGACGGTCAGGAATGCCCACTGCGGCGGCATCGAGCACGGCGGGATGACGCAAGACCGCTTCATCGATTTCGCGCGGCGCAATGTTCTCGCCGCCTTTGATGATCAGTTCCTTGATGCGTCCGGTGATAAAGAAAAATCCGTCGCCGTCACGCAGGCCAAGATCCCCGGTGCGAAACCAACCGTCGGACGTCAACGCGGTGCGTGTGGCTTCTTCATTCTTGTAGTAGCCCCGCATGACATTGGGGCCGCGTATCGCAATTTCGCCGGTCACCCCATCGGCGACCGGGATCAGGTTCGCGTCAATCACGCGCGCCTCGCAGCCCGATGCCAACCCCACCGCGCCCACTTTGCGCAATGCCGGATCAAGCGGATTTGAAAACGCCGGTGCCGTCGTTTCGGTCAACCCCATGGTTTCGATGATGCCGATGCCGAATTTCTGTTCAAATGCGCGCAAATGATCCGGTGCCAATGCGGCCGAGGCCGAGCGGCAGAAGCGGATATTTTTGGTGCGCTCATGCGCGGGCGCATCGCCTTCGAGCAAATACGAAATCATTGTCGGCACCACGTTGAGCCAAGTGCATTGCGTATCAATTGCCTGGTCCCAAAATCGTGCGACCGAGAACTTTGGCGGCATGGCGAGACTGCCGCCATGCGCGAGCGGCGCCAGCATGGTCACGGCAAACGCGTTGATGTGATACAGCGGCAGCACCGCCAGCACGCGGTCGTTCGCGTCAAGCGCGTGTTCAGCGCTGATCGCGAGCGCGTTGGACACGAGATTCCGCTGAGTCAGCATCACGCCCTTGGGAACGCCGGTGGTGCCGGAGGTGTACATCAAGAGTGCGGTCGCATCCGCGCCGATGGATGTCTCCCCGGCGCGTGTTGTACCGGCGGTGGCACCGGCGGATGTCGGCAATTCCGCCGCATCGGACTCGACGACGATCAGCGCGACCGACCGCTCAAGTGTGGCCAACATGCCGCGCACGGCAGGTTCCCATTGACCATTCACGATCACCACGTTGCAGTCGCTGTGACCGAGCACGTAACGCATTTGATCGGGCTGCGCAAGAAGATTGACCGGGTTCACGCACCAGCCACCGGCCATGGTGCCGAGCAGCAATTGCAGCGTCATCAAACCGTTTGGCATGACCAGCGAAACCGTGTCGCCGGGTTGCGAGCCGTGCATACGCAGCAAGCCGGCGATACGTTCGCAGGATTCGGCAAGTTGACGGAACGTGAGGCCGCGCGCGGCCGAATCGTCACGTGCAAAAACAGCGTCGGGCTGACACGCAGCCTGCCGCGCGACCAACTCTCTCACGGTCGATGGTTCGTGACTCATGCGTTGCCAAATTTTTTGAAGTACGCGCCGAAAATATCCCGCTCGCCCGGCACCCGCTCCTCAATGGGCCGCGAGATTCGCGTGATATTCAAGTAGTGCCGATAATTCATGTTGTCCGAAAAATTATTTTTGCCCCACGTCCCGCAACCCATCGACAGCGAAAACGGCAAGCCGTTGTCGAAGCTGCCGCCGGTGGCGATGCAATGCGCCTGATTGACGATCACGCGTGACACCGGCAAGTTCAGCCCAAGTTGCATCGCGCGTTCCGTCATTGCACTGTGCAATCCGACCGAATGCCCGGCACCTTCAAAGCGATAAATGCGTTCGACCATTTGCGCGGCCGCCGCAAAATCGGCGACACGGTACAACGCCAGCACCGGACAGAGTTTCTCGCCGGAAAACGGATGATCGTGACCGACGGCATCTTCTTCGACCATCAGGATGCGCGGGTTGCGTGCGGCGATTTCCGGCCAACCCGCCTTCTCGGCAATCGCAACCGCCGACTGGCCGATCACCGCAGGCGACAACTTGCCTTCGGGCCACATCAGCGCTTGCAACGTTTCTTTCTGCGCGGCATCGAGCAGTACGGCACCGCGCGCCGTCAACGCGGCGAGTAGTTGCTCGCGCACCGCGTCGATGATGACGAGACTGTTTTCGGATGAACAACTGGTGGCGTTGTCAAAAGTCTTGGAACGTAAAACGCGTTCCGCGGCCAGTTCGATGTCCGCCGTCTCATCGACAATGCCCGCCACGTTGCCGGCACCGACACCAAAGGCAGGGGTGCCACTCGCATACGCCGCGCGCACATTGGCCTGCGAGCCGGTGGCGACCACCAGATCGCACTGGCGCATGAGTTCCAGCGTGGACGCCTTGCTGATGGGCGAAGGCAACACCTGCACCAGATCGCGCGGCGCGCCAATACGGTCAAACTCCGCATGGATAAAGGCGATCAGCCGTTCGCAGGTCGACCAACCCTTCGGCGACGGTGCGACGATGACCGCGTTGCGGCCTTTTAGCGCGTTGATGATTTTGTTGGCCGGTGTCGCACCCGGATTGGTCGAGGGCGTCACCGCGCACACCACGCCGACCGGCCGCGCGATTTCGATGATGCCCAGCGCCTCGTCCTGATGGATCATGCCCACCGATTTCGCGTGCTGCAAATCGCGCAGCAGACCCAAGGTCTTGCGGTAATTTTTTCGAACCTTGTCCTCGACGTTGCCGATACCGGTGTCGGCGACCGCGCGCTCGGCGAGTTCGCGGTTGCGCGCGGGCTCGATGATCGCCCATCCCGCCGCGGACACCAGTTCATCCACCCGCGTCTGGTCGTATTCAATGGCCAGCCGCTGCGCGGCGCGCGCGCGCGCGACCAGTGCCCCGACCATGGCGGTCACGCCGGCGTTGGCAGACGAACTTGTGGTCACATTCATCCTAGTCCGCCTTGATATTCGCGTCCTTCACCAGCTTCGCCCACTTCGGCAATTCAACGGCGACCGTTTTACCCAATGCCTCGGCGCTGCCGCCGACGCCTTCCGCGCCTTGCGCAAGCAATTTTTCGCGCACCGCCGTATCGGTGAGCACGGTATTGAGCGCGCGATTCAGGCGATCAATAATGGCCTTCGGTGTTTTCGTCGGCACGAACATCGCGTACCAGGAATCGACTTCAAAATCGGCCACACCGGATTCCTGAATCGTCGGCACATCGGGGAACGCGGCGCTGCGTTTCAGGGTCGAGACACCGAGTGCTTTCAGTTTGCCCGTCTTTACAAATTGCGCCGCCGCCGGAATCGACACCCACAGCAGCGGCACTTGTCCGCCCACCACATCGGTCACCGCCGGCCCACCGCCGCGATAAGGAATATGTGTCATCGTGGTGCCTGTGCGAAGTTTGAACAATTCGCCGGCCAAATGCCCGGGCGAACCGTTACCCACGGATGCATACGAAAGCGTGTCGGGTTTGGCTTTTGCCAGCGCGATCAATTCCGCGAGCGTATTGGCTGGCACTTGCGGATTTGCCACCAGAATTTGTGGAAGCGAGGCAACCGTGCCGACCGGTTCAAAATCCTTGACGGTATCAAAAGAGAGTTTCGCAAAAATCGCCGGATTGATGGTGTGCGAACTCAGCGTGAATAACACGGTGTAACC
>JANOKK010000783.1:0-3089 GCA_031419255.1 Betaproteobacteria bacterium | reverse complement strand
CAGCGGGCAGCGCGAAGGCCAAGTTTCGCAATGCGTATTTCACTTCTTGAGCCTCGGATTGAGAACATCCCGCAACTGATCCGCCACCAGGTTGATCGACAAGATCGTGACCAGCAACGCGAGTCCCGGATAAAAACTGATCCAGTATTTCCCGCTCATCAAATAGGTAAAGCCATTGGAAATCAGCAGCCCCAATGAGGGCTCGGTAATTGGCAATCCCAATCCCAGAAACGACAGTGTCGCTTCGAGCGAAATCGCGTGCGCCACCTGCACCGTTGCCACCACGATCAACGGCGGCAGGCAATTCGGCAACAGATGGCGAAACAAAATGCGCGGCTTTGAAAGCGACAACACCCGCGCCGCCTCCACATATTCTTTTTGCATTTCCACCAATGCCGACGCGCGTACCGTGCGTGCGTAATACGCCCATTGCACGGTGATGAGCGCGATGATGACTTTGTCCACCCCCTGCCCGAACACCGCGAGCAAAATCAGCGCGAGCAAAATCGCCGGAAACGACAACTGAATATCGACCACGCGCATGATCAGCGTATCCACCCAGCCGCCGAAAAAAGCCGCCATCAATCCAAAGCAAAGACCGATGGCCACCGCTACGATGGTGCTGGCCACGCCGACGCCGAGCGAAATGCGCAGCCCATAGAAAATTGCCGACAACATGTCGCGGCCCTGATCATCGGTACCGAGCAAGTAGGATCTATTGGCGGGCGACTTTTCGCCGGGTGCCAACTTGCTCTCCATCAAATCAATCTGCGCGAGATCGTAAGGATTCTGCGGCGAGATGAGCGGCGCAAAAATCGCAATGGCGACCACCAGCAACAACATCGTGAGACCGATCAGCGCGAGCCTGGACGCCGCAAATTCGCTCCAGATACGGCGCAGCGGCGTTTCTTCCGGCATCGTTTGGCTGACGTTCAATGTGGGCGTTTGCATCTCAGTGCCCCGCCCCCGACGCCTGCCCCAGCCGCACGCGAGGATCCAGCAGCGAATACATGATATCGACGACGAAATTGATCACGATAAACAGCATCACGATCACCATCAAATATGCAACGATCACCGGGCGATCGAGCTGGTTGATCGAATCAATCAACAGCTTTCCGGTACCCGGCCACGCGAAAATCGATTCAGTGACAATCGCAAACGCGATCACCGAACCGAACTCAAGACCAATCACGGTGACAATCGGGATCATGATGTTTTTCAACACATGCACACCGATCACGCGCGATTGCGATAAGCCTTTCGCGCGCGCGAATTTCACATAGTCCTGCAGCAATGCCTCGCGCGTTTGCGCGCGCGTAAGACGGATCAGCAGCGAGAATTTGAACAGTGCCAAATTGAGCGCCGGCATGAATAAATGGGTGATGCCATCCCAGGTGAGAAAACTCACCTGCACGCCTAACAAACTTACCGTCTCTCCGCGTCCGCCCGAGGGCAGCCAGCCGAGCGATACCGAAAACATCATGATAAGCACCAGCCCCACCCAAAACGTCGGCAGCGAAAAGCCGACAATGGATCCGGCCATGATGCTGCGACCGATAAAGCTATCGGGCTTCAACCCCGCGATCAAACCCAGCGGAATGCCAAGGAAAACCGCCATCACCATCGCCACCAGCGCGAGTTCAAGGGTCGCCGGCATCTTGGAGAGGATCAATTCCAATGCCGGCACGCCAAACACAAACGATCGTCCCAGATCCCCGGAAAGCGCGCCCTTGAGAAACGCCAAAAATTGCACGTACAAGGGCTTGTCTAGCCCCAACGCCGCGGTTGCGCGCACGCGTTCAACTTCGTCCGCCTGCGGATTGATCAGCAACTCAATCGGGTTGCCGATCGCATAGACGCCGAGAAACACGAGCATGGCCATCACCAGCAGCACAATGCCGGATTGGGTCAGGCGGCGAAGGGTGTAGGCAAACATGGGTCGGGGGTCTTTGAAAGGCGCGAAATCGACCGCTTGGATCGCATGCAAACGCCAAGCGCATCAGCCCCTATGTTAATCGTTTCGTTCGGGGAAACGCCGCTTGTGTTCATCGATTCGATGTCCAAATGCGTTCCGCCCAACTTGTTAAATCGTGTGTCACGCGGGCACTTTGTGCGCCATTTCACAGTCTTCGGGGGCGAAGAAGTTGAACATCCTTCCATAGCAAGGTGCCTGCCCCGGGAGAGCGAGGGTGGAAGGTGCCAAGTACCGGTCGGCAAGTTCAAAAATATCAAAATCGGAACAATCCCCATGGAAAAATCAACCCAACTTGATCGACTCGCACCCGCCTCAGCGGAGTCTGGCGAGAAAAATCTACTTAGTCTGATTCGACCGTTTTTCCCCGCGAACACCTTGTTCCTGGTGATGCTGGATGCGGTCGGACTGTTTTTCGCCATCCTCGTTGGCTACGCGATCTTGCATCCGAGCGGCAGCAGCGAATTGCTTACGTCGATTCCGAGCGCCTTGTTTATCGTGTTTGCGATGGTGGCATTGACGGGCGCACTGGGTTTTTACCGTGAAAACGCGCCGGATCGCTTCTGGCCGATCGTCAGCCGCATGGCACTCGCGTTTTTGGTCGTGTTGCCCGGCTTGCATTGGATTTTCTACATGTTGCCCGATGGCAGCGTTTGCGTGCCATGCCTCGCAGGCACATTGCTGCTCGGCTTTGCCGGCAAAATCGGCGTTTTCTTTATCAGCCGCGCCGCGCCACTGAACCAGCGCCGGGTATTGATTCTGGGTACCGGCAATGATGCCGTTGCCGTGAAAGAGACGCTGGAAAAAGCCGCGATTCGCGGTCTCTCGATCGTGGGCTACTACTCACCCATCGCAGGCCTGCCGGTGAGCGAGTCCATTCCCGCCGACAAGATTCTCTGTTCGTCGAAAACGATTGGCGAAACCACCGGACAGCACAACGTCAGCGAGATCGTGATTGCGATGCGCGAACGCCGCGGCGGGGGGTTGCCGTTAGCTGAATTGTTGAATTGCAAGCTAAGCGGCATCAAGGTGACGGATTTCTCTTCGTTTTTTGAAAACTATAAAAGCCGCGTAAGAATCGATTTATTGCGCGAGAGCTGGTTCATTTTTGGCG
>JANOKK010000782.1:0-4256 GCA_031419255.1 Betaproteobacteria bacterium | reverse complement strand
GCGCGCACGGTGGGCTGGATTGCGCAATTGAATGAAATGATTGCCGATCCGGAATACAAGATTGGCCGGCCGCGGCAGTTGTATGCGGGGGCGTCGCGGAGGGATATTAAGCGATAGGCGATATCAAGTTGTTAATTGAGGTCTTTCATGCAGGAAGCGCTAAGAATATTGCTTCAACTGCGCACCGAACGTGCGATTGGGCAATTTGCAATTGGTGATGCGGTCGCGACAAGTTTTTACATGGAGGCAGTTGCTACCGAAGACTTGGATGTGTTTTCATTTTTGCAATCGGCAGATTCTGGTTCGCTGGTCGCGACGCCACTTTATGAACGACTTAAGTAATTGGGCGGCGAGGTTCGCAATGAACATGTTGTTTTGCATGGCTGGCCGGTGCAAATTTTGCCTCCATACAACCCATTGATTGAGGATGCAATATCGGCTGCTGTTGAACAGTCTTTTCGTGATGTTGTTGTACCTGTGGTGATTGCGGAATATTTGTGCGCGATTGCTTTGCAAACCGGTCGCGCGAAAGATTGCCTTCGCGTCAACACGTTGTTGGAAGCGGGATGCGTGAATCCTGACGCGATGAGCAAATTGGTGACGCATCACGCGCTGACCGAAAGGTGGAATCAATATGTCCGTCGATACGCATGAACATGAATTGGCGTTGCAACAAGTGGTAACTGCTAAAGCGCCTTGGCGCAAGCATGCGCTTGCGATGACATGGGAAGAAAAAGTGGCGACCAATGAGCAAATGTGGACGCGGGATGCGGAACTGATGAAGGTGCGGGAGCGGTTAGCAGATCAAAAGAGAGTGGTGACTAGTGACTGACAAAGATCGGGTTTGACGCGTCGTAGATTGAGGCATGAATTTCATATTGGGTGGCTGGGTACTTCCAACTGCGTTGTCATTCTCGCGTCCCGAAAAGGGATTACCTTTGGTCAACGCGGGAATCCAAATTTCGTGAACATATGAGTCGCGACGAAAAGTGGATCCCGCGTCCGCGAGAATGAAAGGGTATATAGAAGCACTCAACTGCATAGATCGCCATTTGGCGGGCGTCTTCAGCCATTTTTGGCCTGGAAGGCACGCCAATGCTAGGGTCTACATTGGTCGTATGCATTATTTTGGGACGAGTGAATGTATGCATTGAAGCTGGTCGAAGTGGGAGACGAAGTCGCCTTGATCCTGCCGGACGAGGTGCTGAGGCGGATGGGAAAGTCGGCAGGCGACGAATTATTCTGGGCTGAGGTTCCAAACGGCGTGACCTTATCGCCATACCCGTTGGTTGTCGATGAGTAAGCTGATGCGGCAAATACGATTAAAAATTGGAGCGAGTCGAAAAAAATAAGTTGGATAAATAGGTATTGGAGTTGGATTTTTTGTGTCTGTACGCAGCGGTTGCAATGTCCAGAATGAGATAAACGTAAAGGCTTCGCCATGATGCGAGAATTTCAGCAAAGCAGTTTGTTCTTCGGTGCCAATGCGCCATATGTAGAGGAACTCTACGAACAATATCTGGCCGATCCACAATCGGTGCCGGAAGGCTGGCGAAAACAATTCGACGGCTTGCCCAACATCGCCGGCAACAGCGCGCCGGATGTCGCGCACACGCCGGTCATCGAGGCGTTCGCAGAGCGCGCAAAGCAGGGCGGCGGACGTGTCGCCTATGTGAATGTTGGTGCGGCGGGTGGTGGCGGTGCGACCGAAACCAAGCGTGCATTGCGCGCATTGCAATTCATTCGCGCGCATCGTGTGCTGGGTTCACGCCATTCGCAGCTTGATCCGTTGAAACGCAGCGAGCGCATGCCGGTGCCGGAATTGGAGCTTTCGTTTTACGGCCTGGGCGACGCTGATCTGGAGGCGGAATTCAGCATCGGCTCGTGGCAGGGCCGTATCAATGGTCAGGCCGAAAACGCGAAACTGAAAGACATTGTTTCCGCTGTCAAGAAAACTTATTGCGGCTACGTCGGCGTGGAGTATATGTACATCAGCTCAACCGTTGAGAAGCGCTGGATTCAAGGGCAATTCGAATCGATTCAGTCGCAGCCCTCGCTCAATATGGAAGAAAAACAATTTCTGCTGGAGCGATTGACGGCGGCCGAGACGCTCGAAAAATATTTGCACACGCGCTATGTCGGGCAAAAGCGTTTTTCGCTTGAGGGCGGCGAGACCTTGATTCCGCTGCTCGACGACATCATTCAAGTCGCCGGCGGCAAAGGTGTGAAGGAAGTCGTGCTCGGCATGGCGCATCGTGGGCGCTTGAACGTGCTGGTAAACACGCTCGGTAAATTGCCCGCCGATCTGTTTTCCGAATTCGAAGGCAAGCACGCACACGATGTGGGTTCGGGCGACGTGAAATATCACCAAGGATTTTCGTCCGACATTCAAACAAAGGGCGGCGGTGTGCATTTGACACTCGCGTTCAACCCGTCGCATTTGGAAATCGTCAATCCGGTGGTCGAAGGGTCGGTGCGCGCACGCCAGCACCGGCGCGGCGATCATGAAGGCAAGGAAGTGCTGCCGATGCTGATTCACGGCGATGCCGCATTTGCCGGGCAGGGTGTGGTGATGGAGACGATGGCGCTGTCGCAAACGCGTGGTTTCAAGACCGGCGGCACGGTGCATATCGTGGTCAACAATCAGGTCGGCTTCACCACGTCCGACACGCGCGATTCGCGTTCGTCGCTGTATTGCACTGACATTGCAAAAATGATCGAAGCGCCAGTGTTTCATGTCAATGCCGACGATCCAGAGTCGACATTACTGGTGGGCCGCATCGCGCTCGATTACCGGATGAAATTTGGCAAGGATGTGGTGGTCGATATGGTTTGCTTCCGCAAACTCGGCCACAACGAGCAGGATGAGCCGTTCGTCACGCAACCGTTGATGTACAAAAAGATCGCGCAGCACCCGGGCACGCGCAAGCTTTATGCCGACCGCCTCGCCACCGATGCAACCACCGCCGCCGGGCACGGTGATGATCTGGTAACCAACATTCGCGCGCGGCTCGACGCTGGAAAAAGCACCAACACCAAAATTCTCTATGGCATCAAGCCGCCGTTGGCGGTCGATTGGGCGCCGTACATCGGCCAGAGCTGGCGCGCGGCGGCCGATACGCGGGTGCCGATGGATACGCTAAAACATTACGCCGAACGTCTCACGCAAATTCCGTCCGATTTCAAGTGCCACATGTCGGTGGAAAAATTGCTGGAAGCGCGCCGCAAAATGGGCCGCGGCGAATTGCCGCTCGATTGGGGCATGGCGGAAAACTTGGCCTACGCGTCGCTGGTCGCGAGCGGCCATCCGGTGCGCATGAGCGGGCAGGATTGCGGGCGCGGCACGTTCTCGCATCGCCACGCGGTGCTGCACGACCAGAACCGCGAAAAATGGGATTCCGGCACCTACATTCCGCTGCAAAACATTGAAGCCAAGCAGGCCAATTTTGTCGTGATCGATTCGCTGCTGTCGGAGGAAGCGGTACTCGGATTCGAGTACGGTTACGCCACCGCGCAGCCGTTTGAGCTGGTGATCTGGGAGGCGCAGTTCGGTGATTTCGTCAACGGCGCGCAAGTGGTGATCGATCAGTTCATCGCCAGCGGTGAAACCAAGTGGGCGCGATTGTGCGGCCTCAGCATGTTCCTGCCACACGGCTACGAAGGTCAGGGGCCGGAGCATTCATCGGCGCGTCCGGAGCGCTTTTTGCAACTCTGCGCGGAACACAATATTCAGGTGGTGGTGCCTTCGACGGCGGCGCAGTTGTTTCACATGATCCGTCGACAATCGCTCAGGCCGATGCGCAAGCCGCTGATTGTGATGATGCCGAAATCGTTGTTGCGCAAAAAAGAGGCAACATCACCGCTGGAGGATTTGGCCAATGGCAAGTTTGAAGTCATTCTCAGCCATGTCGACCAACCCGGCGAAAAACTGAATGCGAAGAAAGTAAAGCGCCTCATTTTCTGTGCCGGCAAAGTGTATTACGACCTCGTCGCCGAGCGCACCAAGCGCGCGATCGACGATATCGCCGTGATGCGCATCGAACAACTATACCCATTCCCGCACGAAGAATTCGAGGAGCAGATTGCGCTGTACCCGAACGCAAAATCGGTGGTGTGGGTGCAGGAAGAACCGGGCAATCAGGGTGCCTGGCATCGCATTCAGCACTATTTGTTGCGCAATATGCGCGCCGATCAGACCTTGAGCTACTCGTTGCGTCCGTCGTCGGCGTCGCCAGCGGTAGGTTACAGCAGCAAGC
>JANOKK010000781.1:0-9883 GCA_031419255.1 Betaproteobacteria bacterium | reverse complement strand
CCTGCGTTTGCGTGTCGGTGGAAATTTTCTGAATCAGCGAGGCCAGATTTTTCGTCACCGAATCGATCTCAGACAGCGCCTGTCCGGCGGCGTCGGAGAGCTTGGCACCTTCGACCACACCCGTTGTGGATTTTTCCATGGCGGCCACGGCATCTTGCGTGTCTGCCTGAATGGTCTTCACGATGGCACCAATTTGCTTGGTGGCTTCGCCCGAGCGCTCCGCCAATCGCTGCACCTCTTCCGCAACGACTGAAAATCCGCGCCCGGCTTCACCCGCTGACGCAGCCTGAATGGCCGCGTTCAAGGCCAGCACGTTGGTTTGTTCGGTAATGTCGGAAATCAGTTCCACAATCTCGCCAATCTCCTGCGAGCTTTCGCCGAGGCGTTTGATGCGTTTGGAGGTTTCCTGAATTTGATCGCGGATATCGTTCATGCCCGAAATCGAGTTCTGCACCGCGAGACGGCCCTTATCCGCCGCCGCCAATGAGCGCATGGCGACCTGCGAAGACTCTTCGGCGTTCGACGATACTTTGGTCAGTGTCTCAGCCACCACCAGTACGTCTTGCGTGGTGTCGCGAATCTCTTTTGACTGCTTCTCCGCCGCGTCGAGCAACTGTACCGACACCGCCTGCGCTTGTTGGGATTTCGCCGACACCTGCGTAGACGCATTGTTGACACCGGTGACGAGTGTGCGTAGCTCGTCGATCGTGTAGTTCATCGAGTCTGCGATCGCGCCGGTGATGTCTTCGGTCACTTTTGCGCGGATGGTCAAATCGCCGTCGGCCAAATCACCCATCTCGTTCAACAACCGCAGAATCGCCTCCTGATTGCGCTTGTTTTCGGACTCGGATTCGGCAGCGCGTTTGCGTGCGTCCGCCAGAAACACTGCGGCGATTAACGCGAGAAACAGCAATGCCAACGCGCCAAACACGAACGCCATGAAAAGCGGTCCGTTTTTCTTCTCTGCCGCCAGCGCCGCTTGCAACTGTTCCACATTGCCGAGCAATGATTCCGAACCCTGTTGCAATGCGCGGCCCGACTGTCGTGCTGATACCAGCTTCTGCACATTGCCAAGAATCGGCCCGACGTTTTTTTCAAACGCGCTGAATTGCTCGCGCAACTTCGCCGCTTTCGCCTTCGCGTCACCGTCGCGCAGCGCGGTGATGCCAAGCGCATCGGAACCGGATTCCAGTGCTTTGATCAGTTCGCGGAAGTCGTTTGTGTCTTTGCCCAACAGGAAAGGCACATCCGGCTCGATCACTTCCGAGCCAAGAATTTCCGCTGAACCGCGTCCCAGCCGCTCGGCCAAGAAGGTCATGCGGTTTACTTTCAACACCTGTGCCGGCGGCGCGCCGGATTGCTGCATCAAACCGGTCAAATCCTGTGAAAGTGCGGCCAGTTCTTCAGCGCCGGCACGCACTTGCGCGATATTGCGAGAAAGATCCGCCAAGTCGGTCTTTGCGGCAAGGATGGCGGTTGCGGCAGAGGCACTGTCGGCGTACCGCTTGGTCAATTCTTCCAGTCGTGAATTCAACTCTTCGCTGATCTTGGCGCTTGGAACCGTGGTGTCAAAAGTCTTTTCGCCGGGGGCGGTGCCGTCATTAAGTACCTGCAAATACTTTTGAAATTCGTCACGACTGTCTTGCAGTTGCGGAAAAGACGCCGCATCGCCGCGCGCGGCCAAGCCGGCCGATTTGGCGAGCCGTTGCGTGTGATACTGAAGCTGCGACGTGATATTGGTGTAGACCGACAAATTGCTTCGGTTGATGGCGTCAAGGACGATCGCACCAATGGTCAGCGCGCCGAAAAATCCGGCAATGATGAGTAAGACCGGCAGTTGCTGCTCCGCCGGACGATCGCCGATAAAGGGCAGCTTGAAGGCGCGGACAGATTTTTTCGCCTTGCCGATTTTGGTGGCCGCGACCTCCGCTTTGATTCTTCGCGTTTGATCGCCTTGGCCCGGGCCGGAAGTCGAAGGCGTCGGCGAGGCGGAGTTTCTGCCGGTAGACGTCGGCTCTTTGCCGCGACCAAGGAAACCAAAAATCGAATTGCCCGATTTTTCGCCAGGTTGTGCCGCCGCGCCCGCCGGTTTTTTGTCCTGATTGTTCGACGAACCAGGTATCTTGAGTGCCATGTTGCTTCTCCGTTACTATTTTGTTTCGTCGCGACCGCCGCGCGTCACGCCGGGATCGATAACGCCGATTTTCCTGTGTGCAACGGCAGCGCCGCAGCGGCAAGCGTGCCCACTTCCAGAAACCGCAAATCCGCCACCAGTGCCGTGACATCCAACTCCAGCCATTGTGCATTGGCTAGATCGCGATACATCGCTTTAATCCACGGCCGCGCCGACGAATTGGCGACGGCTTCAATGGTGAAATGTTCCGGATTGCGCAGGCCCAGCATGCGATTGACCAGCAATCCCGAGCCTTCCAGAAGCCTTTCGGCGATCAGGATGACGCGCCGCTCCGTACCCGGGCCGACCGCAGCGCCGCCTTGAAAAGAAGAAAAATCCACGACCGAGCAAAGCTTTCCACGGACGTTCGCTACCCCCCTGAACCAGGGTTGCGTCAAAGGCACCGTGGCCGTTGCCGGCACCGGAATCACTTCGGAGACTTCTGCCAGATTCACCAGCCAGTTTTCGGATCCGACCTGGAAACCCAACTTGGAGGCCGCTGATTTCTGCGACGCAAGGTCGCGGATGCGCTGCGCCACATTTTGTTGAAATTCGCGGAGACTCGTCTTGCGTGCCATGACGGTGCCGGTTTAGCCGAGCGCCTTGATCTTGGCGAGCAACTCCGCCCCATTGACCGGCTTGACGATGTAATCTTTGGCGCCCTGACGCATGCCCCAAATCTTGTCCGTCTCCTGATCTTTGGTGGTGCAAATAAACACGGGAATATGCTTGGTTTTTTCTTCGCGGGTAATCGCACGCGTGGCCTGAAAGCCATTCAAACCGGGCATCACGACATCCATCAGAATTAAATCCGGCACTTCCGCTTTCGCGCGCTCGACGCCGTCCTCGCCGCTGACCGCCAGCGCAACGGTGTAGCCGGATTTTGTCAACAGTCCTTCGAGGAACGCGCGTTCGGTCGGGGAATCATCGACGATAAGGATTTTTTTGATGGCCATGTTCTTGCTCCGATCGGTTGCGGTCAGGCTGAATTCAGCAGGTTCAAAGGATAAAAATTTGTGGTAACGCTAAACAGCGTTGGGTTGCAATGCGGCGCTTTGCCGCGTGCCGCGATGTGTCTCAACGGTCCTCAACAAGCTTTCTTTCGAAAAAGGTTTGGTCAGGTATTCATCCGAACCCACCATGCGGCCACGCGCCCGGTCGAACAAGCTGTCTTTCGACGAAAGCATGATCACTGGCGTTGCTTTGTGCTTGGCGTTTTTTTTGATCAGCGCGCAGGTCTGGTATCCATCCAGGCGCGGCATCATTATGTCGACAAAAATCAGGTCGGGCTGGTGATCGGCGATCTTCGCCAGCGCGTCGAATCCGTTTTCCGCGAGAATGACATGGCATCCGGCCTGTATCAGAAATATCTCCGCCGATCGCCGAATCGTATTGGAATCGTCGATCACCATCACTCTTACGCCCGACAGGGGTTTATCGTCCGCCACGTCCCGGCTCCTCGATGGCTCCATGCGTGCTGTAGAGCCTGATCTTCATGTAATGCGTCATCGTACCTGCTTATCAATCTTCCCGTCTGCAAAACCTGTCATTGCCGCATCAGGCAAAGCGTTGCGCGCAAACCTGCGCTTGATTATTGCGCAATTTTCCGTGAGCTAACGCCGACGATGCTATTTCTGCATGTCCGTTTCGTTGGCTGTCACCAATAACGGTCAAATTTCAACCAGTTCAAAGTCTTCCTTGCGTGCGCCACATTCCGGGCAACTCCAGCCGATCGGGACATCCTCCCACATCGTTCCCGGCGGTATGCCATCGTCGGGCCAGCCGTTGGCCTCCTCGTAGATGAGGCCGCAAACGAGACACATCCACGTTCGGTAGTGGGTCGTCGCGGTCATTCTTGCCTTTCGGTAATACAATACATGATCAAATTTCCGTAAAACGACAACAGGGGCACGAATCATATCCGTTGTCATTCAAATTCGCCAAATCCGGAAATTGCGGCGACAGCTCACCATAGAAGACATGCCAGACATCCATAAAGCGCCACCTGCGGTGCTCGTTTTCGCGGCGACGGACCCCTCGGGAGGCGCCGGTATCCAGGCGGATGTGTTGACGTTGGCCAGCATGGGATGCCATCCCTTGTCGGTCATAACCGCAATTACCGTCCAAGACAGTTCGGGTGTAGAAGGCGTGATGCCAATCGACGCCGACTGGGTGTCGGATCAGGCGCGCTCGATTCTCGAAGATATTCCGGTCGCCGCGTTCAAGATCGGTGTGCTGGGCAGCGCCGAAAACGTGGCGGCAATTGCGGAAATTGTTGCCGACTACCCGGAAATTCCGCTGGTGCTGGATCCGGTTCTTGCGTCCGGTCGCGGCGATGAATTCGCCAATGAAGAAACTCTTGCGGCGATTCGCGAAATGCTCATCCCGCAATGCACCATCATTACGCCAAATACTCCCGAATTGAGGCGTCTCGCGCAAGAGGATGACGATGACGAAGGGCGTATCGAAAAGTTGGCATTACGCCTCATTGAAATGGGCGCCGAGTTCGTGCTGGTGACCGGCACGCATGAGGCCACACCGGACGTGATCAACTCGCTTTATTTTGAAAAGGGTTTGCTGCGCAGTGACAACTGGCAGCGGCTACCCGGCAGTTTTCACGGTTCGGGTTGCACGCTCGCCTCGGCGTTGGCCGCGACGGTCGCACGCGGCCTGGATATTTCCGAGGCGGTGCGCGAGGCTCAGGAATACACGTGGCAGACGTTGAAGTTTGGCTATCGTCCGGGGATGGGGCAATTCATTCCGGATCGCCTGTTTTGGGCGCGCGAGGATGCGGACGAAAATATTGCCGCGGCCGCGCGCGAAATTACATCAAGCGGCGCACGCCATTGAGCCGAATCGTCGCGTTCATCGGCATCAAGTCAATGAGTACGTTTGATTTGTGCCAATGCCGCCAAAACGCATCGAACCGATGCCGCTGAACCACGCAATTGCCACCATTCGCGGCGTCTACGCGATCACGCCAGACCGGGCAAATACAGCATTGCTTTGCGCGCAGGTAGGCGATTCCTTGGCGGGTGGTGTGCGTCTCTTGCAATTCCGCAATAAAGCCGCCGCAACCGATTTGGCGCGTGAACAGGCGCTTGCCTTACGCCGGCTCACCGCCGCTGCTGGTGCGTGCCTGATTGTCAACGACGATATCGATTTAGCGCTTGCGATTCAGGCGGATGGCGTTCATTTGGGGCGGGCGGATTTTCCGGCACCTATGAGTCCGGCGGATTTCTCTTCTATTCGGCTGAAGGCGGCGGGGTTCATGCCCGCCAACAGGTCGTTTCTGATCGGTGTTTCTTGCTACGACCAAATGGAATTGGCGCAATCGGCTGTCGCTGCCGGGGCCGATTACATTGCTTTTGGCGCGTTCTTTCCGTCTTCCACAAAACCACGTGCGGCTCGCGCGGAATTGTCGTTGATTGCCGAAGCCAAACGCGCGTTTGCTCAACCTGTGGTGGCGATCGGCGGCATCACAACGGAAAATGCGCCACAATTGGTCACTGCGGGCGTCGATGCCATTGCCGTCATATCGTCAGTATTTTGTGGCGAGGGCGCTGAGATTCGTGCCCGTGTCCGAGCCCTAACTTCAATTTTCCACGGCCATGTTTAACAACAGCAAAGAATTGTTTGAACGTTCGCGCCGCGTCATACCCGGCGGCGTCAATTCGCCGGTGCGCGCGTTTCAATCGGTGGGCGGCACGCCGATCTTTATCCGCGAGGCAAGGGGCGCCTATCTTTGGGATGCGGATGGAAATCGCTATATCGATTACGTCGGTTCCTGGGGCCCTGCGGTGCTGGGTCATGCGCATCCGGAGGTAGTGCGGGCGGTTCAGGAGCGGGCTGCCAAGGGGCTCTCATTCGGCGCGCCGACCGAACTTGAGCTGGAAATGGCGGAACGACTGTGCGCACTGTTGCCATCGCTCGAACAAGTTCGTCTGGTGAGTTCCGGTACCGAGGCGACGATGAGCGCGATCCGACTTGCGCGCGGATTCACCGGTCGTGCAAAGATTGTCAAGTTTGAAGGCTGCTATCACGGCCACGGCGATGCATTGCTCGTAAAGGCGGGATCAGGCGCGCTGACATTGGGTCATCCGAGTTCGGCCGGCGTGCCCGCAGAAGTGGTTGCACAAACATTAGTGCTCGCCTACAACGATAGTGAGGCGCTGGAGAGTACGTTCACGAAGGTCGGCTCTGATATTGCTTGTGTGATCATTGAACCGGTCGCCGGAAACATGAATTTCGTCATGCCTTCGCAGGCATATATGTCCAAGCTTCGTGAGCTTTGTACGCGGCATGGCGCGGTGCTGATATTCGATGAAGTGATGACCGGATTTCGCGTTGGGCTTAACGGGGCGCAGGGTCACTTTGGTATCACGCCGGATCTCACGACGCTAGGCAAAGTCATTGGTGGTGGATTGCCGGTTGGCGCGTTTGGTGGGCGGCGCGACATCATGGCGCATTTGGCCCCGCTGGGCGCGGTGTATCAAGCAGGTACGTTGTCCGGCAATCCAGTGGCGGTGTCGGCGGGACTCAAAACGCTCGAGCTCATTTCCGCACCGGGGTTTTATGACCGGCTTGGCGCGCGCACCATTGAACTCACCAGCGGATTGCAAAAGGCGGCGGCAAACGCGGGTGTTGCATTCTCCGCGGCATCCCTGGGCGGAATGTTCGGACTTTTTTTCGCCGCCACGGCACCGGCAAGCTACGCCGAAATGATGCGCTGCGACCGTGATCGCTTCAATCGTTTTTTTCATGCGATGTTGCGGCGCGGTATTTATCTAGCGCCGTCCGCATTTGAGGCGGGTTTTGTGTCGGCCGCACATACTGCGGAAGATATCGCGGCCACCGTCGAGTGCGCACGGGCGGCCTTCGCCGACAGTGACCCCGCTTAGTTGACCACATGAAGCTCAAAGCCACCATCGACAATATCGCGCTTGCCGCGCTAGTGTTCGCGGTGGTGGCTATCGCTGCGGTATCCACGGTTGCCGTGGTTTCCGCTGAAAATTTGATTGCGATCAACGAGAAAATTCTGCGCGCACAGCGAATCGTGTCCAGTCTCGAATCGATTCGTTTCAATGCTTTGGCGATCGATATCGGCGAGCAAAACTACATCATCACCGGCAACGAACAGGATCTCACGCAATATCGCGCCGGCGGCGTCGAGATAGAGGCCGAGCTCAAGTATTTAGCCGAACAACAGGGTGAACATGCCGCCCTCGCCGCGCGATTTGCAGCGCTCGAATCCGCCGCGCGACAACTCATTGCCAGCCGAGGTCTGCTCGTTGATACGCGAAAATCGCATGGATTTAATGCGGCGCAAGCAATGGTTCGCGAACATGTCGCCGAGAGAGAACAGGAAACGCTGATGCTCATTGCTCGACAACTGCTGACACAATCGCGAATTCATCAGGATGCTCTGGTCGCCGATCAGGTGGTTTACGGAGACAAGGTGCGACGCCTGATACTTGCGCTCATTTCATCCTCGGCGTTCATCCTGATTTTCCTTTATGGCACGCTACGCCGTTTGAACCGCGAGCAGCGCATCGCACAATCGCGCATCGCATATCAAGCGACTCACGATTCCCTGACCGCTTTGTTCAACCGGCCCGCCGTCATGGATCACATTTCCGCGCGGCTCGTTGACGCCGAAAGCGAGGCGGCACTGGGCGGTTTCGCGTTATTGCTGATGGATCTCGATGGTTTCAAGGAAGTAAATGACAAGTTGGGGCACGATGCTGGCGACGCGTTGCTGAAGGAGGTCGCCAGGCGTACCCGGCGGGAACTACGCGATTCGGATTACATTGCGCGCCTCGGCGGCGACGAATTTCTGATTGTCGTGCCGCAAGTATCGGACCAGGAAACGGCCGCGCGGGTATCGATGAAACTGATTGCGGCAATCGGCGTGGAATATTTGCTGGGAACCGACCGCGCCAGGGTGACCGCCAGCATTGGCATCAGCATGTTTCCGCGCGATGCCCGCGACCGGGAAGCCTTGATGAAATGTGCCGATCTTGCACTCTACCGAGCCAAACATGTCGGCAGAAACTGCGCTCAATTCTATGAACCCGGATTGCGCGGTATTTCGAGATTCTGAAGCAGACGCGATTGCCTGCGACGGAACGCAGCGCCGAAAAAAATCCGGCGACTGCCGGATTTTTCATTCTTGACTATTTTGCCCGCATGCCGGCAATGTATTCCGCCGCGGCAAGCATGTCGGACTCCCGCATTCGGCTGGCGATGGCATTCATCTGTGCGTTCTTTCGTGCGCCGGTGGCGTATTGCTTGAGCTGTTCCATGGTGTATTCCGGCCACTGCCCGGCTAAACGGGGAAAGCTTGCTGGAATCCCCGCGCCTGCGCCGCCGTGGCAACCTGCGCATGCCGGCACTTTGAGGTCGGCATTCCCGCCTCGATAGAGTTTTTGGCCCTTCGCGCCCAACGCTGCGTCTCGGGCGACGGCATTGGCTTTGGGTTTTTGCGCAAAGTAATAGCGACCGAGGGCTTTCATGTCTTCGGCGCTCAGGTTGGCCGCCATACCCTGCATCACGGGATTTTTGCGAACGCCGGATTTAAACAGTTCAAGTTGTTTTGCGACATATTGTTCAGGCATTCCCGCGATATTCGGGTTCGCCGCAATCGCGCTCATGCCATCCAGGCCGTGACACGCGACGCAGACGGCACCGGCAATTTGCTGCCCGCGCGCCATCATGTCCGCTTTGTTGTCCGGTGTTGATTTCACCGCATCGGCCGCGTGTGTCAAAATTGCGACCCAGCACAGTACTCCCGCAAGCAGTATCCGCTTCATTGCCAACCTTTGATTGTTGTGACGGTTTGAACCCATGATTTTAACTGAAGCCGCCATAAGAGATGCGGAAACAGCCAATATCCCATTTCTGGATGTGCTGACGGGCACATTGCGTCGTTGTTCCTCGCTTGTGTGGCTCTCCACACGGCACTCGGAACGCCTAGCACTGCATCCCGTCTTCACCTCCAAAAGCGGGACATTGACAATTTCCGCATCTCTAAGAGGAAACCATGGGTCTGTTTGACCGCGCCGCTTATACCGCATCCGCCCACGATCTGGAGCAGCTTCCACCGGATATCGGGCGCGAGGTCGCCTTTGTCGGGCGCTCCAATTCGGGGAAATCGAGCGCCATCAATACGCTCGCCAATCACAAGCGCCTCGCCTACGTGTCCAAAACGCCTGGGCGCACGCAGTTGATCAATTTGTTTTCGCTGGGCGATGATCGGACGCTGGTCGATCTTCCCGGCTACGGTTATGCGGAGGTGCCGGCGCGCGTGAAAGCGCATTGGCAAAATGTCATGGCCGCCTATGTGGGGACGCGATCCGCATTAAAGGGCCTGGTGTTGATCATGGATGCCCGCCACCCCTTGAAGCCGTTGGATATCAAGCTGCTTGATTGGTATTTGCCGACCGGAAAACCAGTCCATTGCCTGCTGACAAAATCTGACAAATTGTCGAGAAGCGAGCAGGCGATCACGTTGCGCAGCGTGATCAAACAAATGCAGGCGGCAAAGCATGATGTTTCTGCTCAGCTTTTTTCGAGTCTGAAAAAAGAAGGCGTCGAGGAAGCCGAAGCCGCAATCGAGCGATTATTCGTGGCGTAAATCGGTTTGCTTTCGCGAAAAGAAAAGGGCACGGGAAAGGGGAATCCCGTGCCCTCGGAACAGCCAAAATCAAG
>JANOKK010000780.1:0-2020 GCA_031419255.1 Betaproteobacteria bacterium | reverse complement strand
GCAGGCTCTACCCCCACCACCTCCGCTGCTCCCCGCACCCGCAAGAACGCCCCCTCGCTGTCCGCGCGCTCTTCCAGCACTTCGCAATGGGCAAATATTTTTCCGCGAAGCTGTTGCGAAGACCACGGCAAAAACAATTCTGCCTCGACTAAATCTTTCTCAAAAAACGTTCGGATGGCGGCGTGCATCATCGCCACGTCGGCTTCACGCTTGGCACTCATGACGATGCAACCGGGGTACTTCTCGCGAAGTAAGGTCTCGCGCTCGGTCTGCGCGGCGATTTTGTTTTCCGATCCTGCACCCACCATGTCAATCTTGTTGAATACGCGAATGCGCGGCACAGCGCCGGCACCGATTTCCTCCAGCACTTTATCGGTGACGGCGAGTTGGCGCTCAAAGCCTGCATCACTCGCGTCGATCACGTGCAGCAGCAATGACGATTCGGCGGCTTCTTCCAACGTGGACTTGAACGAGGCCACCAGATCGTGCGGCAAATTTTTGATGAAGCCGACGGTGTCGCTTACCAGCACTCTAGGCACCGTTTCGGGATGCAGCGCGCGCACGGTGGTGTCGAGTGTCGCGAAAAGTTTGTTGGCGACCAGCACGTCGCTGCCGGTGAGTGCCCGCATGAGAGTGGATTTACCGGCATTGGTATAGCCCACCAATGCGACGCGGGCGAGGCCCTGGCTGGTGTTCGCTGTGCGCCGTGCGCGCTGGGTTTGCCGCTCCAGATCCATCGCGGCGATTTCCACCTCAAGCTCGGCGATGCGATTGCGGATTTTTTGCCGATCCAACTGGCTGTGCGATTCACCCGCGCCGCGTCCACCGGTGCCGCTGCGTTGGCGGCCTTGTGGCCCGGCCAGTTTCGCGGCCTCGCGCAATCGCGGCGACATATAACCGAGCCGCGCAATTTCCACCTGCGCCCGCGCCGCGCGCGAGCTGGCGTGCCGATGAAATATTTCCAAAATGACCATGGTGCGATCCATCACCTCGCAGCCGACATCGATTTCGAGATTGCGCGCCTGCGACGGCGAAATCTCGTGATCGACGAGGATGACATCGACGTGGCGGGTTTCCGGATTGGCCTCGGATTTTGCCGCGGCTTTCGCTTTGGCCGCGCCGCGCGTGGTCGATTTGCCACTCTTTGCATGAGTCGAAATATCCTGTTCCTCATCATCGAGTTCGGCTTCGTCGCACACCGCTTCGCCCTCGACAAACCGCCGCATCTCGTGCCGCTTGCCGACGCCCAGATACGCCGCCGAATCAAACCGGTCGCGCTTCTGAACGAACGTGCCGACGACCTGATAACCCAGCGTCTTCGCCAACTCGCGCAACTCCGTCAGTGAGGCGTCAAACTCGGCATCGGTGACGGCGGGCAGATGCACCGCTGCCACCATGGCGCGCAAGGTTTGTGGTTTGGTTTCATTTTGCATGGGGAGATTTCTTCAATTTGAGGGCCAGCCTCGGTCAATGCGCCTACGTGACAAGTCGCGAGTGCGACACACTACCATCAACGCTTTTGTTCCGGGCGCGCAGGTGCCGATTCTTCCTGGCCGGTTTTGGTTGCGAGCGGCGGTGGAACCGGAATCGGAAAGCCCAGAAATATCATCACGAAGAACACCGGCAACAATAAATAGAACAGTGGTCGCCGCCAACTAAGTTTGCGTTTGAACATGGTCACTACGTGGGGCCGCGTCGATGTGATGCAAGCCGAAAGGTCGCGATGACGTAGAAAGCGCGGCGGGTGGAGCATCAGAAATTGACCGACGAAACACCAGCACTGGAGCGGCTTTCGGGCCGTTTATGCTTGCGAAGGGCCGTGGATGCTGGGGTTTGAAAGTGCCGCAGGAGTTCTGAGCGGGCGACAATAAATCTCGGCGTCTTTCCATTTGGCGCGTCGGCGCAGTGATCGCGCTGTGCTTTGATCCAATTTGACAGGACGAAAATTAGGCTGCGGACTAAATCCGGGGCGACAATCGAAAGGGTGGCCACTGCCGTAGGATGGGTGGAGCGCAGCGAT
>JANOKK010000779.1:0-1726 GCA_031419255.1 Betaproteobacteria bacterium | reverse complement strand
GCGTGCGCACAAGTTCATCGAGAGCGATCCAGCGTGCCGCAAGGGATTCATCCGAAAGCGCCAGCGCGTTCCCGGTTGAAATGATGAGGTATCGAAGGTCGTAATGCAAATGCGCGGGTTCCGACCCGCGTGCGGGAATGGCGTGAACGTCTACATCGAAAATATTTTCACTCGCAAGCAGTAGTGAATCGAGGCCGGTTTCTTCGCGCGCTTCACGCATTGCGCCGGCGGATGGGGATGTGTCAGTGTCATCAAGATGTCCACCGGGTTGCAACCAACGATTCAGTTTCGCGTGATGCAATAGCAGTGCATGTGTGCGTAAAAAATTCAGCACCCATGCCGACGAAGTGACGTGTCCTCCGAGTGTGGAGCGCTGCCACCACGCTTGCGGATGTCGCTCGAGAAATGCGATGGTGACGTTGCAATGCGCACGTTCTTCCGCGTCGTGCGGCGCGTGCGATTCAAGCGTGGAAAGAAGAAGTGTTGTGTGCATTGGGAATTTCAAAAACCTGCAATCTTAATCCTTCCACGAGTGGCGCGCGAAATTTCCGCTCGACGGACGCGTTGCGTGCATACAACGAGTGGTTGCACATTTCTGCAAAGAATGCGTTATATTTGCGCCTGTGGTCGGATTCACTCTCTGAAACAGGGAAGCTCCGCCGCAAGTGATTGGGAATTTCCGACAACAGACTGGAGGAATTACATGGCTGCAAAGAAACCCGCTGCAAAAAAACCCGCTGCCAAGAAACCGGCAGCCAAGAAACCCGCGGCAAAAAAACCTGCCGCAAAGAAACCCGCAGCGAAAAAACCCGCTGCCAAGAAGCCCGCTGCCAAGAAGCCCGCAGCTAAAAAAGCCGCAGCTCCTAAAAAGCCTGCCGCCAAACGCAAGCCGAATGCAGCCTTCATGAAGCCGATGAACATCAGTTCACTGCTTGGCGCGGTCATCGGTGCCGCACCGATGCCCCGTACCGAAGTCACCAAGAAGCTTTGGGACTACATCAAGAAAAACAAACTGCAAGATGCCGTCAATCGCCGCATGATCAATGCCGACGAAAAGCTGAAAGCCGTATTCGGCGGCAAGAAAGTCGTTTCGATGTTTGAAATGACCAAGCTGGTTTCTTCGCACCTGAAGTAATCGGTTTCTCGCATCAGCGAGCCGGTGGCGCGAATTTCGCGTTACCGGCTTTTTCATTTGTGCGCTTTGAAAGGGTATCCATGTCCGCCATGAACCGTGTCGTTCGACTCACCTCCCGCCCCAAGGGCGAGGCCAAGCGCAGTGATTTTTCATTCGCCGATGAGCCGCTCGCCGCAGTCGAAGATGGGCAAATACTTGTCAAGGCGCTGTACCTGTCGCTCGATCCCGCCATGCGCGGCTGGATGAACGAAGGCAAGTCCTACATTGCGCCGGTCGGTTTGGGCGAGGTGATGCGTGCCGGTGGCGTGGGGGAAATCGTCGAATCGAAAAATCCGAAGTTCGCGGTAGGCGACAACGTCTCGGGAATGCTCAATGTGCAAACTTGGTGCGTGGCCGACGGACGCGGCTTTACCAAGGTCGATCCCGCGTTGGCACCATTGACCACTTACCTGAACGTGCTCGGCACGCCCGGTATGACCGCTTATTTCGGCCTTCTGGAGTCTGGACAGCCCAAGGCAGGGGAGACAGTCGTCGTCTCGGGTGCTACGGGCGCAGTGGGCGCTACGGTGGGCCAGGTGGCCAAAATTCTGG
>JANOKK010000778.1:0-1965 GCA_031419255.1 Betaproteobacteria bacterium | reverse complement strand
GTGCATTTCTGGGCGCTGATCTTTACCTATATGTGGGCGGGCCCACATCACTTGCACTACACCGCGCTTCCTGACTGGACGCAGTCGATTGGCATGGTTTTCTCGCTGGTGCTGCTTGCGCCGTCATGGGGCGGCATGATCAACGGCATGATGACCCTGTCAGGCGCGTGGCACAAGCTGCGCGACGATCCGATCCTCAAGTTTTTGGTGACCTCGTTGTCCTTCTACGGCATGGCCACTTTTGAGGGCCCTATGATGTCGATCAAGACGGTCAACGCGCTTTCGCATTACACCGACTGGACCGTTGGTCACGTCCATGCGGGCGCGCTTGGCTGGGTCGCGTTCGTGTCGATCGGGGCGATTTATTACATGATTCCGCGTCTGGTTGGCAAGGAAAAAATGTACAGCAACAAGCTGATCGAAATCCACTTTTGGGTTTCGACCTTCGCCATCGTCCTCTACATCGCGTCGATGTGGATCTCAGGCGTGATGCAGGGGCTGATGTGGCGGGCGGTGAACGCCGATGGAACGCTGACCTATAGCTTTGTGGAGGCGGTCAAGAGCAGCTATCCGTTCTGGTTTATCCGCTTTGTGGGCGGCCTGCTGTTCTTCGCCAGCATGTTCCTCATGGCCTACAACGTCTACATGACGGTACGCGGCAGCAAAGTGACGAACGCCATTGTGCCGCCACCGGTGACCGGCGCCGCATTTGCAGGCTCGCCGTCGCCCGTGGCGGCGTAGGAAATACATCATGAAATTCACACATGACACCATTGAGCGCAAAACGGGTCTGCTCATCGCGCTGGTCCTCTTCGTGGTCAGCATCGGCGGTCTGGTTGAAATTGTTCCGCTGTTCTTCCAGAAAAATTTGATCGAACCGGTCGCCGGTCTCAAGCCTTACGATCCTCTGCGGCTGGTGGGCCGGGACATTTATGTGCGTGAGGGTTGCTACAACTGCCACTCGCAAATGATTCGCCCGTTCCGTGCCGAGACCGAACGCTATGGACATTATTCGGTGGCGGGTGAATTTGTCTACGACCATCCGTTTCAATGGGGCAGCAAACGCACCGGGCCGGATCTGCATCGCGTTGGCGGGCGCTACAACGATGAGTGGCATCGCTTGCATCTGCGTCAGCCGCGCGACTTGGTGCCGGAGTCAAACATGCCCGCGTATCCGTGGCTGGCGACCACGATGCTTGACCCCAGTGAATCGGCACCACACATGAGAGCGCTTTCGCATGTCGGTGTGCCGTACACCAAGGAAGAAATCGACAAAGCCGCCGACGAGGTTAAAGGCAAGACCGAAGAAGACGCGATGGTCGCCTATCTGCAAGTTCTCGGTACCGCATTGAAGAATGTGAAATAGCGATGGAACCTTTTGACGTCAACGACTTTCGCACCCTTGTCACCGCGCTCTCGTTCATCGTGTTTGCGGGCATTGTATTTTGGGCATACAACAGTCGCCAGAAAGCGCGCTTTGATGAAGCCGCCAGCCTGCCTTTTGCCGACACAGAGAGTGAATTGCCTTTTAACAATCTCGTCAATCAAGACAACCAAGACAATCCGGTGCTCAACACCACCGACAATCGGCACGGAGCGCGTCCATGAGCGATTTTATTTCAGAATTCTGGCATTGGTATGTTGCCGTCATCTCCATTGTCAGCATTCTCGGCTGCGGCGTGTTGTTGTGGATGCAAAGCATCGCGCGTCCACCCGCGGGCGCAAAAATTGAGTCGCACGGCCACGTCTGGGATGAGGATCTGACCGAACTCAACCATCCGGTGCCGCGCTGGTGGATGTGGCTCTTTTACATCACCATTGTTTTTTCGCTCGGCTATGTTGCCCTTTATCCGGGGCTTGGTAATTTCGCGGGCAAGTTTGGCTGGACATCGGCCAATGAATATGCGGCGGAAATGAAGCAGGCGGATGCCGACTATGGCCCGTTATTTGAAAAATATTTGAAGA